>JAGBAW010000029.1 GCA_017938725.1 Bacilli bacterium
ATATTCTTCTACTAAAACATTTCTATCATATTTCTCAAGTAAAGATAACACTTGTTTTTTTAATTCATCATATGAATTTACTATTGATTTTTCATCCATTCCCATGCTTGAACCTTCAGAATTTAGTTTGACAATTACTGGAAATTGAATATCATTCAATAAATCAATATCATTTTTTTCACAAACACTATATCCTTTTGGACAATCTATATAATCTTTTAAAAGATTTTTTACTAAAAATTTATTATGGCACATCAACAAATTCGTGCTATCTGGACCTGAATAATTATATTTAAATTGTTCTAATATTGCTCCATATACAGATTCTCTAGCAGGACCATTATATCCTTCACAAATATTAAAGACCAGATCAGGCTGATATTGATTTAACTTATCTATCCATTTAAATTCTTTATCGGCTTCAATTTTTTTTACTTCATATTTTTTAGATAAAACATTATATATACTTTCAATAGTTAATTCAGAATCAAATTCTGTTTCATATTCATATTGATGTCTATTTAAATTAAATAACATTGCTATTTTTTTCATTTTAACTTCTCCTTATTTAGACCAAATGCTAAAAAGTGATATAGTAATTCTTCAGCAATAACAAATGATGTATGTGAATCATCAAGTTTTGGATTAAGTTCTACAATATCAAATCCAGCTATATCTAGATCATGCAAGTTTCTTAATGCTTCATCACATTCATAAGGTGTTAAGCCATTACATTGTGGAGTACCTGTTCCAAAAATATATGATACATCTAAACAATCAATATCAAATGTTATATAAAACTTTATTTTCTTATTTTTATTTCTTTCTTTTATCTTATTAATAATATTTAAAATTCCATTCTTTTTTGTATAATTGGATGTAAATAAATTAATATTTTTTTCTTTTACATAATCAAACCAATCTTTTCCAACAACACCACGTGGACCTATTGTATACATATTTTCACCATTTAAATATCCATCTTCAATTAGTTTTCTAAATACATTACCATGCCAAATATCCGGCATATTTAAATACTTATCTTCTACATCCATATGTGCATCAAAATGTATTAATCCAATTTCATAATCAGGATATTTTTCTTTTATGGCTTTATAAAAACCTCTAAAACTGCCATATGTAATAGAATGGTCTCCGCCACATACAAGAGGAAAACTATTTTTTGTAATAGAATATACTTTTTCGGTTATTGCATTTTGATTTTCTTCTATATTAGTCGGATTAACGTACACATCTCCTAAGTCTGCTATTTTCAGTTCATTAGTTTTTAAATATTCATTATGATCTAAATCATATAATTCTTCTCCATAGATTCTGTCCCAAAATGAATACTCTCTTAATTGTCTTGGAGCATATTTTGCACCTAACCTATACGATGCGCCATAATCACAAGGAACACCTAAAAATACTACATCATAGTCTTTTATTTCTTTTTCTCTAATGAATTCCCCACCCATATAAGTAGGAATACCAGCATATATATATTCTTCTTTTCTTACTTCTTTCATATCTATTTCTCCTAACTATACATATTGTGATATATCCATCGATGTTTTCTTTTTATGATTTTTTAAGAATACTTCCTCTAACACCTTTTCAGTATACTCACCAAACAATGGACCACATATCGTTTCAATAACATCCATTCCACTCATTGTTAAATTTGCTTCAATAATAATTGGCTCATTATCTTTTGTAATTGCAATGTCCCATCCAATTAATCTAAAATGTGGAAATCTTTGCGCTGCTTCTTTTACTAAGGCTCTAACCTTATCCATAAATTCAAATTTTACATTTTCAAAATTTCCACCATCTGGATGTTTGTCAAACCTTTTACCAAGTGCATCATATGCAAAATTTGAAAGTGTTCCATCTTCGTTAACTTTACAGTAAATTCCACCAAAACTTGCATTATCAACTTTAGATTTTCCAATTCCCATTCTGAATGCACACCAAGGCAAGACTTTTACCTCTCCATCTAGAATTAATGTCATAATTCTGATTGTATTAAGTGAATCTGGATGTAATTTAGCAGTTTCTTTAGATTGATTCACTGTTTCTTGAAAAATCAAGTTTTCATCTTCTAGATTATCAAAAAAATCTATTAAATCTTTTTTTGTTGGATTATTAAGAAATATAACGCCTTTTCCACCATATGATGCCATACTTGGTTTTATCGTAATATTACTATTTGATAATAAAATATCAATAGCTTTTTCTTTAGTTATAATGTTATAGTCTTTATCTTCAAAAACACCATTTATCAAATGAACATATGTCTTGGGCAAATTAAAACCTTTTAAATATAAATCAAAATAGTTTTTATCTGCAACCCCTGGTTCAATTGCTCTATTATTTAAATAGCCATCAATATATCCAACAAATAAATCATCTGGAATAAATCTTTCATCAAATTTTCCAGTTCTATCTATATAATATTTGTGATATGCAATATCAAAATCTTTTGTATATTTTTCCCAATAATCTTTTATCTTTTTTTCCTGCTCTTCAGTTAATTCTTTAACATTTTCAGAGAATAGTTCTCTAGAATCTATTCTAAAACAGTCCATACATTTTTCTGACAATTCTTTAAAAAAGTTTTCATATAAAGATGTAAGATAATTAAATGTTTCCTCTTCCCATTTTTCAAATCTCATAGTTATCTCTCCTAAATCCATTGTTCCAATTGTTTAGCAACTTCATCATTAATTAAGTTATTATTTATCATCCATTCATCATTAAAGACATTATTTAAGTATTTTTCTCCACCATCACATAATAAGATAACTGCATTACCAGAACCTGTTTTACTATTTATATCTTCTAGTGCTTTATAAATAACTCCTCCTGCTGAACCACCAATTAATAAACCATATTTTTTTGCAAAATATCTACAAGTATTAAATGCTTCATCATCCTTAGCATAGAAATTATTATCTATAATTTCATAATCAATTATTTTTGGTATTGGTGCATCTATAGGATTACCAGTTCCTGATTGAAAATAAGGTTGTCCTTTACCACCAAATAATATAGAACCCACTGGTTCAACAACATTAATAGTTGTATTTTTATTTTTTTCTTTTAATCCAATTGCTGTACCACAAGATGAACCACCTGTTCCAATTGCAGCATAAAAAGAATCAATAGTTCCTAATTCTTTAATTAATTCTTTTGCAAGGGTATTAGTATATGCTGAACGATTATCAAAATTATCTGCTTGATTAGGAAAAAAAGAATTTTCAATTTCTTCAGACATTCTTTTAGCTGTTCTTTCCCTTTCAACTACTGCAACTTCATTTGCTTTATATTCATCACCAACAACTACAATTTCTCCACCATATGCTCTAATCATGTCAATTTTTTCTTTTGAGGCGTGATGATCTACAACTGCTATAAATTTATATCCTTTTATTGCTGATGCAATTGCTAATCCGATAGCAGTGTTCCCACTTGATGACTCTATTATTGTTCCTCCCGGTTTTAATCTTCCATCTTTTTCTGCTTGTTCAATCATATTTAATGCCATTCGGTCTTTCATACTTCCACCTGGATTAAATTTTTCAAGTTTAAGAAAAATTTTCCAATCATTGTTTTTCATCTTAATTTCAAACAATGGTGTATTTCCAATTAAATCTGTGACTTTATTTACAATCATACTTCTTATCCTCCTCTATGACATATCCATTATCATTTTTTTTAACAATATACTTTTTGACTAACGGAATTTTATGAAATTCACTTTCATTTGAATCCATTTGATAACCAGCTGTATTATAATAAATTAATAAATCGCCCTTTTCTGGAATTGTATCAAATTTAATCTTTCTCCATGTAATCATGTCTTGTTCTAAACATAAATTACCTGCAACACTTGCTAAAATACTATTATTAGAATTATTATTTTTAGAAATTAATTTAGGCTCTATTAAATAATCGCTATTAAACCATTGTTCTGATAAACAATTGATATTTCCATTTGTAACAACAATTTTTTCATCATTAAATAATCTCTTCATATATTGAACTTCATATATACTAACTCCAACATTCTTAAGTAGGCTCCTACCTGGTTCTATAATAATCTCAATTCCTTTTTCGTTTAATTTTTTATAAACGTTTTTCAAAATATAATCTAATGCATTTTCATCAGCAATTTCACTATAATAAGGATAATAATCGGTAATAAAGTGTTCCTTAAAATACATTTCTTTATTATTTTGTTTTAAAAAATTATAGTAATCATATTTAGTACAATAATTTGTAGGAATTCCTCCGCCTATATCAATAAAACTAATATTTATTTTTTTAGATTCAGTTAATTCTACTACTTCATTAATTGCATTAATTCTATCATCTAAAGAATAGTTATTTATATGAAATGAAAATCCTTCAAGTTGTATTAAACTATTAGAAATAATGTCTAAACAAAAATCAATTTGATTTAAGTTTATTCCAAATCTGCTAACTTTTCCTAATAAATCGGAAATTCTTAAAAGAACCCGAGCTGGCTTGTTAATTTCCTTAATTTGTTTTAATTCTTCAACATCATCAACAGATATCAGTACATCGTTATCTATTGAATTATTCAAATATGCATAATTTTTTGCAGGACCAGAAGCTATTATTTTTTTTGTAAACTTGAGGGCATCACTTAATTCATAATTACTTGCTACTTCTATACCACAATTTTGCTCTGAAGCATATTTCAAAAGAGCAAAACTTTTGTTACATTTACATGAAAAAAAGATATTTTCACGCGAAAAATATTGCGTAAAAATATCTTTAAATTTGTTAACATTACTAATAAATTGGTCAGCAAAAATAACATTAGCTGGAGTGTCAAAAAGAGCAAATAAATTATATGCTTCTGCTAAACATTCTAATTGTTCACAACCTTCGGCCGATACTTTAGAATAATTAACCATATAAATGTCATCTCCATCCCCTCGTAAAACTTAAGTTATATATTAGCACTATTATCGTTAAAAGTAAATACTTCAAACATATTTTGTAAAAAAATTGTTAATTTTCATTTGGAAGTCCGCTTTTAACAAAATAACGGCATTAAGTCTGATTATAGTATAATGAAATTTAAAATCAAGGGCGAGTGAAATGAGTTTATATACCCTTGATTTTTAAATTTCATTGATTATAATAAGTAACGCAAATAAAGTTCTTCTTTATTTGTTACTAAACAATTAAAGGCATCCTATTGAGATAAAAACGGAATTAAGTTTAAAAAACGGACATTGTTCTGTTATTTTCGTCGTGGAAAAATTTAACATTTTATGTATTCTTTTGCTTACTTTTATCAACCTTATTTCCGTTTTATCTTCTAAAAACGGCATTAAATCTAGTAAAGAAAAAAATCCGTAAAAAAACGGACTTTAGTCTAAAAATTTACGATTTTGTAAAAAAATAACTTTTATACTACAAGCTTTTTCTATTTCACTTACAGCAAAATTATTATTTAATATATTTTATCTATCTATTTGAAATTAATTAAATCGTTAGCCATGATAACCTTATTCATTAAGGATATGCTTCATTATTTATAAATTATAGGTAAATATTTAATTATTTCTTCTATAGTTTCTGATCTTACCATTTGTTCAAACATTTCACTGGCATTTTTCTTTGTTTTTTCTGAGCTCGATATATAATAATTCTCAGTGGTTTCTATTTTACTGTGTCCTAATATATCAGCAACATCCCTTATTTCAACACCACTTCGTAAAGTTTTAGTAGCAAAACTGCCTCTTAAATCATAAAATCTACAATTTTTTATACCTAATTCATTATGAATAACTTTATATGGGTATCTTGTAATATCCGTACCATTATAAGCACCATTATCTTTAGTAAATACCAAATCAAAAGTTTTTAATAATTTATTTTTTCTAGTAATTTCAACAATTCTATATTCAGTAATTTTTCCATATCTATTTTTTACTTCTTCTAAATGATAATAATGATAATTTTTTCCAAACTCTTTTTTTAATTTATCTTGCCTATTTTTAAAATTCTTTAATGCTATATAAAGTGTATCAGATATATAAATATCTCTAATTCCATTTACTGTTTTAGTCGAACCTAAAAACCATCTTCCTTTGTTGTCTTTTATCTTGCTATATACATTGTGTCTTACCTTAATAACTCTTTTTTCAAAATCAATATCATCCCAAGTTAATGCACAAATCTCACTAGGTCTCATTCCAGTGTAACAAGCTGTTATAAACAAGCATGTAAAAGTGGAATTATTTTTAAAGCGATTTAAAATAAGATCTATTTCTTCTTGTGTGTATACATGTTTCATTAATTTTTTTTTACATTATTTAACGGTGGTAATTGTATTGTAAGAGAAGGATTATACCTAATGAATCCAAAAATATCTGTTGCCACCCTAAAAGAACATTTTATAGTTTTTACAAAATTCCTAAAATAACCATAAGAATAGTTATATCTTTTACATATTTCAATCAAATACATATTTAATTGATGACTTGTGATTTCATTTAATCTAAAATGCCCTAATCCTGGTTTTAAATATTTATTGGCTATAACAGAGTATTCTTCAACAGTTCGATGAGCTAAAAATTCTTTACAATAATTTTCTATCCAATAATCCAAATAATCACCATATGACATGTATGCTTGTGTAACACAGCCACCATTTATATATTCTTCATATGCTTTTTCTCCTGCAACATAAGCTGCATTTTTTGTTTTAAATCCTGATTTTGTAATCTGCTTTCTTTTTCCATTTACTTTCACTGCTTCAAAACAATATTGGTATACTTTACCACGTTTTTTTATATTGATTCTACTCATATTTTTGTCTCCTTTCTAAAATCAATATTTTTACTACAATTTAAAGATTAATTTATTTTTCACCATACCTTTCTTAGCTAAAACAAAAAAGGAATGTCAACATGTAATTTATGTTAACACTCCTTTATTTATAAGTGTTTTAGCTATTATTTTTTATTTTTTGTGGACAAAATTTATTTTCGCTACCACATTTTATTTCTTAACAAATCAATTTTTCCCTTATTTCATAATCATTTTCCGCAACAGTTCTTATATTTCTTCCCGCTACCACAAGGACATGGTTCATTTCTTCCTATTTTTTCAACCCTCCTTGATTGTTTAACTTTGTCCTTACTGTCATTTGTACCATATGCTTTAACAACTTCTTTTCTTTCTAAATTTTGTTTTATTTCTGCTTTTAATAAATATTTTGTAGTTT
Organism: Bacilli bacterium; assembly: GCA_017938725.1. Taxonomy (GTDB): domain Bacteria; phylum Bacillota_I; class Bacilli_A; order RF39; family UBA660; genus CAG-433. The sequence goes on from JAGBAW010000029.1 coordinate 7,274, forward strand.
CTTTATTAATTGTATCTAACATTTCATCAAATAATTGAAATCCTTCATTTGTATATGCAACTAGCGGATTTGTTTGTGCATAACTTCTAAGTCCTATACCCTCTTTTAAATGATCCATAGTATTTATATGTTCCATCCAGTGCGTATCAATTACTCTAAGTGCTATTACTTTTTCAAAATCATTTACTATTTCTATAGGTAAGTCCTTTATTTTCTCTTCATATTCACCTATTATTATATCTTCTAATATTTTAATAACGTCTTCCATTGATTTATTTATTATTTCTGATACCTTAACATTGGTTTTTCTAAGCAAATTCTCATTTACATATTCACATATTTCAGAGCAGTCAAATTCAAGTAATTCAGGTTGATTTATTAAATGTAAAGATACTAAATTATATATATGATTTTTTATCAGATTAATAATGGACTCATGTATTGATTCACTATCTAATATCTCATTTCTTCTTTCATACATTATTTCTCTTTGTTTACCCATTACATCATCATATTGTAATAAACTTTTTCTAATATCGAAGTTATTTCCTTCAACTTTCTTTTGGGCAGATTCTACATTTCTTGTCATTGTCTTACTTCTTAAATTAATTGTTGTACCTAATCCTGCTGCCTGTAAAATGCTCTTAAATCTGTCTGTTCCAAATCTTACCATTAAATCATCTTCAAAACTTACATAAAATTGTGAGTATCCAGGATCTCCTTGACGACCAGCACGACCTCTAAGCTGATTATCTATACGCCTTGATTCATGTCTTTCAGTTCCTATTACACATAGGCCACCAAGTTCTCTAACACCTTCTCCAAGTTTGATATCTGTACCACGTCCAGCCATGTTAGTTGCGATTGTTACTGAGCCTTTTTCTCCTGCTTTTGCAATTATTTCTGCTTCTCTAGCATGGTTTTTAGCATTTAGTACTTCATGCTTAATTCTTTCTTTTCTTAGCATATTACTAATAAGTTCACTTGTTTCAATTGCTATTGTACCAACTAATATTGGTTGCCCGCTAGCATGCCTTTCTTTTATTTCTTTTATAATCGCATTATATTTATCTTGTTTAGTTGCAAATATTAAATCAGCCATATCTTTTCTTATTACTGGTCTATTTGTAGGTATTTGAATAACATACATATTGTATATATTTCTAAATTCCTCCTCTTCTGTTTTTGCAGTACCTGTCATACCTGATAATTTTTTATACATTCTAAATAAATTTTGAAATGTAATAGTAGCAAGTGTTTTTGTTTCTTCTTGGATTTTAACTCCTTCTTTTGCTTCGATTGCTTGATGAAGTCCTTCAGAGAAAGCTCTTCCTTTCATAAGTCTTCCAGTAAAAGGATCAACTATTACTACCTGTCCATCTTGTACTACATAGTCAACTTCATTTTTCATAGTATAATTAGCTCTTAATGCCTGATTAACATGGTGAACTAATGCAGAATATTTAATATCGTACATATTATCTATTGAATAAAAAGATTCACATTTTTTACTACCTTCGTCTGTTAAATTAATACTATTTGTTTTTTCATCAATACAATAATCTTCATTTTCTTTTAAGTTAGCGACAAATCTTTGGGCATCCATGTATTGGTTAGATGAATGCATTGACCCACCTGATATAATTAGTGGCGTCCTTGCCTCATCTATTAAAACAGAGTCAACTTCATCAACAATTGCAAAATTTAATGGTCTTTGAACTCTATCTTCTTTTCTTACAACCATATTATCTCTTAAATAATCAAAACCAATCTCATTATTTGTCGAATATAAAATATCACAATTATATTGATTTCTTTTTTCTTCTGGCGTTAAATCTCTTAAATTTATGCCTACTGTTAATCCTAAATATTCAAATATTTGTCCCATCCATTTAGCATCTCTTTGTGCTAAGTATTCATTAACAGTTACAATATGGACACCCTCACCTGTAAGTGCATTTAAATATGCTGGCATTACTGATGTTAATGTTTTACCTTCACCTGTTTTCATCTCTGCTATATTACCATAATGTATTGCTAGTGCACCCAATATTTGTGTATAGTATGGTTTTTCATTAATTACCCTTTTTGATGCTTCTCTAGCAACTGCAAAGGCGTCAACAATTATATCGTCTAATGTTTTACCATTTTCTAATTCTTTTTTTAAATATTCTGTCTTGTTTTTTAATTCTTTATCACTTAAACTTTCATATTCATCTGATTTGGCATCTATTTTATCAGCTATTTTCATAAATTTTTTTAATTCTTTATATTCAAAGTCAAATAAACTTTTTAATATGCTCACATTAATCATCTCCTAAGATTAATTATAACAAAAATGACCATTTAATACAATAAAAGCACTAATATTAGTGCTCAAACTTTTTGCCTTTTCTTATATCTTATAAATATACTTAATATTATAATTACAAAACAAACTATTACAACTGATGTGACAATTACTTCTCTATATGGGAATATATTTAATTGAGGTTTAAATTGCATTTGTATTTTCTTATGTGTATCACCTTTTTTTACTGTCCATGTATAAATATTATCATTAATTATCTCTGCATTTGAAAAATTTACTTCAAATGGATTAGTAACATTTATTTGTATTACATCTAAATCCATTAAATTAGATCCATTTATTAAATTATAATTATTTTTTATTTTTAAATTTTCATTTACATATAAATCAATATAATTATTGGATTTATTATATTGTATTTCTTTAAACAAATGATGGTATATTTTGCTATCTAAAATATACTCTTCTATTGTATTAAACTTATCTTTATATGTTATCTCAACTTTTTCTTCTTTTACCACCACATCATAATTATCTTTTGATATATTATTTTCTTCAAATATTTTAAGTGTTTTTTCATATAAATCGTCTTCATTACTAATAGATAAATATAACTCTTCTGAAATAGACATATCGTCATTTATTGTTAAATTATAATTGCCTGAACAACCCGTTAGCAAAATTACTACTAATAATAGAAATATATATTTAAATTTTTTCATCATAATTATACCTTCTTAATTAAATAATACTTTGTAGCTTCATTATTTATTTCATTTAGTGACCATGATTTTTGCATATTATCACTTTTAATTACATTACCATACGCTCTACTAGTATAAGAGCATGCATAATCATAATTTGTTTGATTAGGAATTGCTAACATATATCCACCGTCAAGGGATATATTATATATAACTACATAATTTGAATCGCATGTTAGTTTAGAATTTTCATTAGCAGAAACCTCTGCTATTACAAGGCCTCCATTACTTATTTCGTTATAAATGCTAGTACTATCAATTTGTGATAATGTAAGGGCACCATATCTTTTTGTTATTGAATTAAATATACTTTCTACATCAAATTTAGCATTACATATATCTAGATTATCTTTCTTATATATATCAAATATTTCAACAGGGTTTATACTCTTATCATAAAGGGTAGAAATAGCCATAGATATAGATGTTATGCTACTACCAAATGAATCCATATAAATATTCTTGTTATTACATGTATAATATGCATTATTCATATATGGTTTGTTCTGATTAAAATAATAAAAATCATTATTTTTAATTGTCTTGTAATTTTTATCTGGATCTATTCCATCTGAACTATAACCTAATTCTCCCTCAGGATGAATTTCATTATAAAGTGTAATAGCATTTTTATTTTTTACCCTTTTAATGCCATCAATATTAGAATTATATACACAGCTATTTATAGTAAATAAGTTACATATTAAGAAAAATAATAGTATTACTATGTCAATAATAACTAATATATCAGTAAATCTTTTTTTTCTTTTAGTTATTATGATTATTGGAAGAATTACTATAGCAATTACTTTTAATATTATAAATAACCATAATACTATTATATTATCACACATAATTATTCCTCCTATTATTTTATTTCCTCTATATTTCCATTAGAATCTAAGTTATAAAAATGATAGTAAATTGGTGAGTCATCACCATTATGAGATGACAACACAATTTCATACTCATTATCCAAATCAATATCTACTAAGCCATAAAATTCATAGTGTTTTACATTCAGTAATTCATATTGTGTTAGTGATGAATTATCTATGATAGTGTAATTGCCTTTACCATCAACTAAAATCATTATTCTATAATATGAGTCTGTTGCTAAAGCAAAATTATTTACATCATAAACAATTATGTCGTTTGCTACTGATTTTGTTAAACTTGTATAATCTTGTGTTAAATTATTTTCGATTAAAATTTTTTGTATAAAATTAATATTATCATTTGAATATTCTTCCATACTTGATGACTTTATTATTTTAAAATTTAAATAACCCTTATATGCTATTAAAGGGTTTATATATATTTTTGTATAATTACTATCATAGACGTCTGCATACTGCAAATCTTTACCCTTTATAAAGTTAATATAACCCTTTTCAAATTTTTCACCATTATATATATTAAACTTTTCAAAATTATATCTTGGATTTATCCTTTTTACATGCTTTATTTCGGAGATTTTATTATCTTTATAGTATATTATTGTGTTATTTCCAAATATTGCAATGTTATCAGTAGTAGTAAAGAAACTCACAATTAAAGTAATTACAATCAGTAATAATAAAATCAATATTTTATATATTTTTTTCATGCTAATCCCCTTTCCTTTTTAAGGTTTTCTTCTAGCAAACAAAAATAAACCCCTTACATTCCCCACATATGGGCTATCTTGTTGTATTCTTTCGGTGCTTCCAGCATTATACCATAGGTAATTACCTGCACTATCTCTCCCAGCAAAAAGTTGCACATGTCCTGGCATAAAGACTACATCTCCAGCTTGCAGTTTATCATAGTCGGTTATTTTTATCCATCCATTTGCTTCTAGCAATTCTCCAATACCACTATGTGCCATATTATAATTATATTTATTTATTTCATTCTCTGGGATAAGACCAGATACATATAAAACTGAAGCAATAAATGTTGCACATACACTCTGTCTATTTGGATCATTTGTTGACTTTTCTATATTATTCCAATAGTTTGCACCATAAGTCCATCTCTCTTTTTCATACTTAGAATGAACCTTTTCAGCGGCTTCTAATATTGATCCTCCACCTGTTCCTATATAATTAGAATTAGTTGCTGTATTTTTAGTAGGAACATAAGTAATTTTATACTTTTTATTAAATACCATATATTTATAATTACATGTATAGGCATTACCTGATAAATATTTATCAGATATATTGAGGCTAATTACAAAATTAACTATTGTAGGTGCTGCAAATAAGAGTAAAGTTGCTGCAACTCTTTTTGCAAAATTCTTGCCTGCTTTTCTAAGAGCATCTTGTTCTGCAGATACTGTTGCCTTTGCAAAGTCTAACGAACCAAATAAAATTAATAATATTGGGCCTAATATATAGAATATTACCATAATGCTATTTACAAAGCTAGTAAAACTATCATCAAATATTTTCCCACAATTATCTTCATTCTCTTCTATTATTTTATCTACATCTTTTTGTAAATTTTTACAAATTTTACCCTCTTCATTTAACTTCATTAATTCAGTAACTACTATATTTTTTTTAATATTAGTTTCATTACATGCCGATACATTTTGACTATTGCTATCATCTGTACAGTCAATTGTAGTTAATAACTTCTTATAAATGTTATAACTCTCTATTTTTTCCTGTTGATTTGAGCAATCATCTGCACTTACAAAGTTCATATTTATAAAGAAAAAAAATAAAGCAAAGAAAATAAATAATATTTTTTTTCTCATTAACATCATCCTCTATTAATTTAATTATATAATATAGTTTTAATATTTACAAGAAAAAATAGAAAGTTAAACTTTCTATTCTGTAGTGTTACAATTGATGTGAAACATTTCTATATAAAAAAAGTAATTCAAGTCGTATAATTGAGTTAACGAAAAACAATATACGAAAGGACTTGAATTACATGAATAGTATATCACAAAACATTAGATATTTACCACATG
>JAGBAW010000005.1 GCA_017938725.1 Bacilli bacterium
ATATCACCCACAAAAGAGCAAAAAAATAGCAATTTTAGGGTTTTAATATCTAAAATTACTTATATTTTGACATTTTTCTACCACTTTCAATTCACTAAAATATTAAATTTTTAAAAATAGGTAGTTTGTCAACACTCTGAAGACATATCAATGAAGATATGTCTTTATTCATTTAACCAATCATAATCATATATTTCTTCTATATATTCATCCGCCTGATTCTTTTTTATTATGTCATCTGCATTTTTATAACCTTTTTTATTCCATTCAAATAATATTTTATCAATATACCTAATACTATTTACACCACTAAGTATTGCCTCTTTAAGAGCAGCTTCAATTAAGTCTAACGATATATTGCTTTCAATCCATTTATTAATTGTTTCATATTCGATAGGCGATAATGTTCTTCCAAACTCTTTTTCAAACCTTGAATATATATCCTTAGAATTTGTATCTTTATCACTTTCTACTAAAAACAGGTTTATTTTACCAAAGAATAAATCAAGTGATATAAATTCCTCTATTATTCCGTTTTCTTTGCTCATCTCAATAGAAATATATTTTTTTTCTATTAAACTATTAATTATTTCAAGTATATAATTTTGCTCCAAATAAAGATCTTCTGATATTTTTTTTGGATTGAATATTAACTTTTCCTTATTATTAAGAAAATATAACATCATTATAAATTCATTTTTGTCTAAATCTAATTTGGATATATATTTTATTAAATAACTAGGTATTATTAAATTAGTATTTACTCTTAATAATTCATCAATGATATTTTTATTCATTTTTTTCACCTTCTTTATACTTATAATTAATATATGAAATGATAAAGTCTTTTTTGTTTTTTAGTTTATTATACAATATTTGCTTTTCTAAATCTACATAAATATCATTAATATTTACATTTGATACTAAATTAGTAAGCTCATCATAAGTTATATCGATATCACTTTTACAATGGATTACTAGGTTATTATATATATTGTACAAATCATCATCTATCTTCAATATACAAGCAGCTTCTTCTACATTACTAAAATCATAATTATAAAGTATATATTCATCTATATAACCTATTTTTAATATAGACCTAATCTCATTTATTATCTTTTTTTCTTTATTCGAAAAGTTATATTTATTCGAATAATTAATCTGCGACCATACTGATAAATAATTACCAGTTGGTATAATAGTATTTTTAAGCTCTATTTCAAGAATTTCAGATAAACCAAGATCATTAATAATACTAATGCCATAATTACAATTAAAAGAGCTAAAAATAAGATTTAATTCGCTTTTTATTCTATCAAATGATAGATTTCTTATTAAACTACTATTTTGTCTAATGGACTCCTCTAATTCATTAGACAATTTCATATTATATATGCTAGCAAACCTAATGGCCCTAAGTATTCTTAAAGAATCCTCTTTTAGTTTCAAACTACAATTGCCTATACATCTAATTAACTTATTATTCAAATCAGATATTCCATCTAATAAATCAATATAATTACCATCCTTATCAATACATATCGAATTAATAGTAAAATCCCTTCTTTTTAAATCTTCTTCTAAAGTAGTTACATACTCTATATTAATTGGCCATCTATTATCTAGGTAATTAGATTCTTTTCTAAAGGTGGTTATATCAAATTTAAACCCTTTATATAATAGCTTAATACTGCCATAGTTATCCTTATTATGAATATTAAATATATTGCGTATTTCTATAGGTTTAGCACTTGTTATTATGTCAATATCATTATTTATAATACCTAATAATTTATTCCTTACAAATCCACCAACAATATACGTTTTATATCCATTACATTCCAATATATTTAATATTTCTAAAGCTACATTATACATAATATCACCATAAAAATTATATCATAAAAAAACCACTAATGTTAAAGTGGTCTTTTACTATTTATTAACTGCTTCTTTAAGTTTGCTACCAGCTTTGAATGAAACAGTGTTTCTAGCAGCAATTTTAACTACTTCTCCAGTTCTAGGATTTCTACCATCTCTAGCTTCTCTTCTTGAAGTTCCAAATGTTCCGAAACCAGTTAAAGTTATTTTTTCTCCTTTTTGTAATGTTTCAGCTACAGCACTCATGAATGCTTCTAATGCACGAGATGAATCTGCCTTAGTTAGTCCTGATTTTGCTGCCATTGCATCGATTAATTCTGCTCTTGTCATATTAAAACCTCCGTATTCTGACTTATCGTATAAGCATACTATGCTTATAAATATAGGATATCATTTTTTAAATATTTTTACAATACTTTTTAGATAAAAATCTTATTTTTACCTATTAAAGATAGATAAAACTGTCTAATACTAGGCTGCCTTGCCTGGATTAAGAAAATTTGTAATAGGATCAGTATTAATAGTCACAGTATTATTTCCTAATCTTTTCACACTAACATTAGGATCTCCAAATATAATAAATATATTTTTAAGCTTATCTGGTGATGAATTAGCAACTTTACTATATTTGTTATTAAATGGTAATTTCAAATATATTAAATCTTTATTAGTTGTTTTCAATATAGTATCTAAACTAACAATATCAGAAGAATTGTCATTGTTTTGTGTTAAAGTACTTTCTGTAACATTCTTATTTTCATACTTACCTGTTCTTTTATTTATACTATCATATATACTATCTAAATCATTATGAGTACGCTGAAACGACATAACATTTGGAGTTGTAACCTTATTAATATCTATTTTAATATCATTTTCTATTTGATTTTGTAGAGTCCCATTTTCATTATACACATTTGTGGCATTATTATCCTTCTTAGTTATTTCATTTGCACTATCTAAATCATTTTGAACCTCTGAAGATGATATTATATTTGAATTTACTATTTGCTGTGTATTTGTATCAACCATACTTTTTTCATAAGGGGCTTCATTATTTTTAGATGGTACATCCAAGGTTTCCTTATTTAAATTTCTTTGTAAGAAAACTAAACCATCATTATTATCATTTTCTGATTTTGATTTATTTTCTAAATACAATTCCTCTAATTTCTTGTAATTGCTATATTCATTATCTACTATTGGAACAATTGAATTTCTAGAATAAACATCATTTATATGCACAATAAGGCTTGGAATACTAGATATTATCTCACTTAAGGTTCTGTCAATTATTTCCACCTCGTTAAAGGTAGGAGAACCGACAATATATACTTTAGAGGTTAAAGAAGATATATATTTACTATTATTATACATAACATTATTTCTTTCATCAATTAGTAACTTTATTTTTGATATAATTTCATTTTCTTGATTAACTATCTCGCTTAGTTCATCATATAATCCTTTAGATATATTATCAATTTTTAGTTTTTCCTCACCTAGCTTTTTTTGCTTTGAAACTATATCAATTAGTTTTTCTGGATTTAATTTAAAATCATCCGAATTTCTGTCATCGATTAAAACTTGGTACATCTCATTTAGTTTAGTTTCTTCAGATAATATCTCATTCATCCTATCTAAATGTGGTTTTATATTTTCATTTAAATCTCTTTTTGCATTTTCTATATCTTCTAGAGAAGCTAGTAATTGCAATAACATAATTATATCTTCATCCGATAGCTTTGATAACTCCATATTATCACCTCTTTTCATTATTTATTTTGTTCTCTAAGTTCTTTGTATGTTTCAGAAAAAACCTTATAAGCGTATTTTCTTTCTTCTTCATTTTCCAAATTTTTCATTATTTTTTTACCATTTTCTAATACAATCTTACCTGCAAATATGGAAGCAGTTTCTCCCTCTTCTATAGAATAATAACCATATTCATAGTCTTTGCCCTCTACCTTGATTGTAGTTATAAATTTAGCCTGTTTTTTTTCTCCATTTGTTAATTCTATTTCAAAATTTTCTTCCATTTTTATTCTCCTTCTTTTTTATGCACCTAGTCTTCTTACCCCTATTTCAGGAATTTCCTCTACATCAAATACATCATCTACATTAGATACATTCAAATTTATTTGCTTTAATTTATCCAGATACGCTTGAGCCTTGTTAGCATAATCACTTGCTTTTCCTTCATAAAACTCTCTTTTCTTCCTATCTATTAGGCTTGCCAACTTACCAAATTTATTTTGTATAAATTTAATAGTAGATAATTTACCTTTTGCAACTATAGATTTAAATTTTGATACTTTATACACTTTTTTATCTAAATTTAAATTATTATTAGGCTCTGCACTATATTTACCTTCTTTGGAATTAATTTGCATTTTTATATAATTAGAACGAATCTGACTCTTTTGATCAGTTTTTAAATATTTACTACCATATAATACTTGGAATAATGATTTTAGCTCTATTTTTTCGGTTTTATCTAATTTTTCTTTAGAACATAATTCATTAAATCTATCAAGATATTGTTTTTCCGTTTCCTCAGCTATCGCCTGTTTTTCTTCTTTCTTCTCACTTTTACTTAACAAAGCTTTAACTTGTTTTAACTTAAGTTCACATTCATTTATATTTTGTTTTTCTTCCTCAATGTCGTCATACATTTTTGAAATTTCATCATTATTACTATTAATTTTTCTATCAAAAGAAATAGCTATATCAATTTCCTCATCTGTAAGTGGATTACTATTTATATTAAAGTTCATAGAATCAAAAGATTCTATATATCCTTCGTTTTCATTTTCTAATTCTTTTATTTTTTCCTCTAAAGTTTTTATTTTATCTGAGGATAGATTTATCTTTTCTGATATTTGCTTTATCTCATCATTCTGATTAGCTATATCAGATGTTATAGTTGTTTTTCTTATATCAATAATTTTATCTTCCAACGAATTTCTAATTGTATCATAGTTCTCCAAAGAAGCTTGTAAGTTTTTCATATTTTCTACTAATTCTTTTTTTTGTATTCTTTTGCTATTATTTTGATTTATTGCCTCAGTAAATTCTTCAGTAGATGAATAATTAAGGCGATTAAAACTTCTAATTTCGGTTTCTAATTTGTCAATATCTTTATTACTATTTTCTATTTCCTTTTTAACACTCTTAAATACATTATTTATTTCTTTTCCTATTCTTGAAATCATATCAAAAGATAAATCATTAAAATCATCAAAATTATTTTCTACGACATTTTCAATAATAGTTATCTTTTCATTTAAAGATAAACTATTATCTAAAATATCGGTTATTTTCCTATTCATTATTTTCACCACCTAAATCTTCAATTTTATCATCTATATCCTTATATGCATCTGAAAATATTTTAAATGCTAGTTTTCTTTCTTCTTCGGTTTCTATTGGAATTATTTTATCTAATCCGTTTTCATCTGTTTCAATTCCTGATACAAGAAGTATTTTTTCTGTATCACTAGAATCATCATTTTCTTTAATATAATAATAAATATATTCTAATCCTAATTCATCGACATATAATCTTGTAACTAATTCTGCATTTTTTTCTTCTCCGTCAATAATTATTTTAAATTCTTTCATACTTTAATACCCTTCCTATTATATATATAATATTACCATTTTCTTAAAATTTAGTAAATAACTTTATGTTAATTTTACATAAAATGAAAAAAATAACGCTAATTTATTATTTTTTTAGCATTATTTTCAAATAAGTCATTTATTTCTTTTTCTGTAATATACTTTCTAAATTTCTTTTTGGCATTTTCTACAAACATATAATTCTTTTTTTCATGATGAATATCTGTAGATACAAAAGTAATTAAATGTTCTTTTAATAACCTAATAATAGTTTTTCTTGCCTTTTTCCCATATTCATCTAAAATACTACCAATATTACATTGAAATAAAACGCCAATTTCTTTAAGTTCGTATATTTTATTAAAATCTTTTTGAAATGATATATATCTTTCTGGATGTGCAAGTATAACCTTATAACCTATATTTATTAAGTCTAAAAATATATCATAATAGCTTTCATGCTCACCACTCATAGGAAGTTCTATAAGTAAATACTTAGAATCATTTAATGAACTTATAGTATTATTTTTTAATAAATCCATAATTTCATCATCAATATATATTTCATTTCCTAAATACAAATTTACATTTATATTTTCATTAGCTAATCTAATCTTTAAATCCTGAAACCTTATACTATTATTTGTTTTACAACTATTATATGAGCTATAATTAATGTAATGAGGTGTTAATATTATATCTGTAAATCCAATTTTATTAAGTTTTTTTATAATCAAAACACTTTCTTCTATTGATTTAGAACCATCATCTACACCATATAACAAATGTGAATGTATATCTATCATTTATCATTATCCCCGTAATATCCGTAATACTTACCATAAGTACCACTCTTCTTACTTACATTATTTAATATTGTACCCGCTATTGGAGCACCTACTTTTTCTAATGATTTCTTTGTATTTCCTATCAAGGCTTTAGGCGTTACTGAATCTGAACTAACAATTAATACCTTATCAACCAGTGTAGACATTATTATTGAATCAGGAAGACCATTACATGGTACACCATCAAATATTACAATATCAAATTTTGTTTTTAAAAGCTTTATCAAGTCCTTATTCTTTTTAGAATTTAAAAGTTCACTTGGATTTGGTGGACAAGTACCTCTAGTAATTAAATATAAACCATCAACACTAGTTTTACTAATGTAGTCAGAATAATTAGATATATCATCAATAAGCAAATTTGATAATCCTTTAGAATTAGATATCTTAAATATTCTATGCTGTCTACCCTTTCTCATATCACAATCAACTAATAAAACTTTCTTACCTGTTTGAGTAAAAGATATTGCCAAATTTGCGCTTATAAAACTTTTACCTTCACCTGGAATAGAACTAGTAATTAAAATAGTTTCTAAATCAGTATCAACTGATGAAAATTGTAAATTTGTCCTTAGTGTCTTTATACTTTCACTTACAACTGATTTAGGATATTTGCTACAAATTAGTTCCATTTTCATATTTTTATTTTGTGATTTTAAATCACTCTTAAATACCTTTGCTATAACAGGCATATTTATTTCTTCTTCTAAATTATCACTTAATTTAATTGTATCATCAAAATAATAAATAACGAATATTACTGCCAAACTACCAAATAATGATACAAATAATGCAATCACTAGGTCTCTAATTAATGTATTATTAGATATTTCCTCTGGAACTTGAGCTACATCTATAACACTTATATTACTTATTTGATAGATCTTAGAAACTTCCTTACTAAATACCTCTGCAACTGAGTTTGCTATTTTAGATGCAAGCTCCGGATTAGAATCTTGTACAGATATTTTTAATATTTCTGTATCCTCTAATGCCTCAACACCCACATTTTTTTCAAGTTCTGAAACGTCATAAGTAAGACCAACCTCTGATATTACTTGTTCTAAAACTAATTTACTTTTTATAATTTTACTATAAGTTGATACCAATTTTTGATTAAGTAATATATCATTTTGAGTAATTGTTGTATTAGTATTTTGTGCCTCATTTGATTTTGTTAAAACTATTGTTGTATAAGTTGTATAAAGTGGCACCTTTATACCTGTATTATAAACACATACTCCAATCACAAACACTGCAACTACACATGCAATAAGTATAATATACTTTTTCACATATTCAAAGAATTCTTTTAAATTTATTTCTTCCATAATACATTTTTCTCCTTTTAATCTTTCATATATTCTTTTATCTTAGCTTGAGCTAATAGTATACTATTATCATCTGGAATCATAACATAAAGAGGCTTAGTTCCCAAACTATATGTTGGAAGTAATTTTCCATTTCCGATTATACCAATTGATTCAACCTTAAAACTACTAAACTCATTTAATTGATATTTGACTAAATTAGTAATTTCATCATATGTCATATCTGTTTCAAACGATCCGTTAACTGAAGATAATATCTGATCATACTTAGATAAATTAGACGTATCACTTAACTTTTGAATTATCTTTGTTAAGACCTGTTGTTGGTTTTGACCTCTATGAATATCTCCTGTACTATATGTATATCTCTCTCTTGAGAATGCAAGAGCACATTTTCCATTTACTGTATTAATACCCGTTTTAAATCGACAACTTTTATCTGTCCAAGCAGTAAAGGATTTTTCTGAATATAAATCAATACCCCCAATTACATCAACAACATTAATTAATGTTTTAAAACTTACTTTAGCATAATAATTAATATCAATGTTTAGAAAATCCTCAATAGTATTTTTACTCATTTCAACACCATACAACCCCGCATGAGTTAATTTATCCTTTGTTCCAACTGTGTTATGTAATTGTACATAAGTATCTCTTGGAATAGAAAGTAACAATAATTTATGTTTTTTAGGATTAATTATAGCTAATATATTTACATCACTTCTAGAATTCTCATATAATGACTCCCTAGAGTCACTTCCACTTATATATAGAATAAATGGTTTATTTACTACATCTACCTTTTGCGTTGATTTTTCTTTCTTTACTTTCAATTCAAAAGTATATATTGTTTTAGTATTGCCACTTAAGTGGTAATCATTTTCATCTAAACTATCAACAAAAGATTTTTCAAGTACAATGGCATCTACTTGTCTATTGGTTATAGCCTCAATTATTTCACTAACATCATTATACCTACCTGATGTAAAAGATATATTTGATGATTGTTTTAATTTATCATTTACATCTTCCAAACTATTACTTAGAGATACAAAACCAATACTTTTTTTATCTAAATCATTGATAGTATTATAATTACTATCGTTAAGAACCAATACTGAATATTTCTGAATTTCATATTCAATTGGACTTGTAATATTTTCAACAAAATTTATTGTATTTTGGACATACTTAATTGTAAAAACATAAAAAAATGATAAAATTAAAGCTATTAAACCAAATATAATTTTAGAAAATAGTCTTGTTTTTTTTCTAAATAATTTAAATAAAATTAGTATCCATAATAAAGAAATAATAGAACATAACAATATAAAATATCTTAATTCCAGTATGTTTAATTTATTAACGTAATATAGTACAACTGAAGATGATATTGTTAATAAAGTTAAAATAAGGTATTTCACAAAATTACAAAAACCCTTTTTCAATCTTTTACACCTCAATCTCTATTTAAATATTATACACATTTATTCAAATATTTTCAATATATTTGAAGTTTTATCAAAATAAAAATGTACTAAATTTTAAATAGTACATTTTAGATGTTTTCATATTTACGATATTTTCTCATTAAATCATAAGTTATTTAAGTATTCTCAAGTTTTCATCCTTGTAAATTTTACCAAATTTCTTAATTTACTATACCATAAGTTAGCTAAGTCATATATAAACATATTAGCATATTTTCTAAATTTTATTTAAGATGAATATTCTTTTAATTACATCTTTTATAAACTATTACACTTGTAATAATAGGTCCCTTTAATTAAACTAAAGAAATATAATCCATCCTTTATTTACCTAACTTTTCTTTTCAAAAATTTTATATTTAATAATAAGATTGCTAATACAGATCCAATACTATCTATTAATACATCTATAAAGCTACAATATCTACCGTCTACAAAATATTGATGGAATTCATCCGTGCATGCGTAAACAAAGCATATTAATAAAGAATAAATAATAATAGATTTATTTTGAATATAACCACATAAATATATATATACTAAAATACCTAGTATAAAATATATAGTAAAATGGGCCAGTTTTCTAATATGATATGAATACTTTGATATTATTTCTTCTTTCTTTTCACTTTCTATATCTCCATTAAAAACCTCATATACTTTAACTATTGTTTTACTAATGAATCCATCACTTAAGCTTGATGACCGAACCGAAGGTTGATTAGAAAAAGCAAATATTACTATCATCCATATAACCACTAATAATCCCTTTAAATTCATTTAAATCACCCATCTATTTTCTTCCAGACTAATTATACCAGATAATATAATAAATATTATTAATTTTCCTACATGTTTCTTCAAATAATACATTACAACAAAATCTAAATATCTAATGAGATATCAAAAGCATAATCATAGCTAATATTTTTATAATAGTTTGTATCAGTAAAAGCTGTCTCTTTATGAGAGAATTCAACTATTTTTTGGGAATTAAAATCTTGAAAATACTTTTTTATATATTCAATAATATTTAATTCACTTTTATTAAAAACATTATAATTTGGTTCACAATTTGAACTTATAATTGTACTTATATAATCATTAAATATTTTGTAATCATATACTATAGAACCATTCATAGCATAATTTTCTAATAGTTTTTCATAATCATCAGGTACAGGACCATAATTTAATTTTGAGTATACAAGTCCTGTAATTGACGAACAATTTTTTTTATAATGTAAGAAGTCACAATAAAACATTTCTTTTAATAGTTTAGTTTTATTTATAGAATCTTTACATAAAATTAATATTAAATTTTTTATTTTTTCAAAAGATAATTTAGTATAACCATTATATTCATTTGGAATATATTTTTCCTCGTTTTTTATTTGTACTATATTTGGTCCAAACTTTTTATATATTTTTTGAATTATCGAATCATATTCTTTTGTTTCAAATCTATCTTTATTTGATTCAACTAAGTAAATAATTATCTCTGGATTATCTAGTAATGTTTTTATAGTTATCATATATATATCATTTGGAATAGATTTAGAATTCTCATAACTAATTAGTGTTTTTTTAGCACAACCTATTATTTTAGAGAATGTTTCCTGATTTAGAGAATATTCTTTCCTTAAATTTACTATCTCCTCTCCGGTTATTCCATAAGTCTTATTATATATTCTAATAGCTTCTAAAGAAGCATTATTATCTAATTCGCTATCATATACAAGATTATTACATATTTTGCAAAAACGTCTTTCCTTTTCAAAAGAAATTGTTTGACCTTTTAAAATATACTCATGCTTATATAACTTAACATATGTTTCATTTGAATTACAATTATCACACCTCATATTTATCTCCTTTCCTATCTACTCCTATGAAACGATAAACAAACAGTTTCTTCACCATCACCATTATCTTCTATCTTTAATTTAATATATGTATCTAAACCATTTATTTGTTTCTTAAATGTTAATGCTCCACTACCATAATAATATGGTTTTGGATCAGGATAATAAAAATAGTTGTTTAAATTTAATATTTCTCTCCATGCTTCTTCCTCAGATATACCTAGTTCTAATAAATCGGCAACATAATCGGTTCCGTCATTTCTTACTAAAAATCTTTTTTTCTTTTGGTTTATTAGTTTTTTCATTTTAGAAAACAACCTAATTTGTTCCTGATTCATAAAACCTCCCGTTGATAGTTTTATGGTAACATATGTAACTATTTTTGTCAATCAAGATGCCAAATATTTTAAATCTAGAAAAATTAATAATATAACAATAAAATTAGCAAAGAAGTTAATAATATTAGTATATGATATATTATAAAAATCAACAAAGTTTTTAAATTTAATACTTATAATTCTTATGGATTATTGTATAAATTTATTTAAACATTTTCAAATAAATTTATATTATTTACCTATTTATTTTCTTCGAGACTAATTATACCAGATAATCTTAATGAACAACATACAAAAATAAATGTTATTAAAATAAATAAACCTATTATTATCATTAAAAATTTCATACTAATTCACTTCCTAAACAAAATATACATATATTTTATTCATAAAGTTTAAAATTATGCAAATTATAAAAATACAATTTTTGACAAAAAAGGAATACAAAAAAAGATTTATAAGTCATTATAATTATTTTTTTGAAAAAAATTCTATTTAAATACTTAAACTTCATTCAAATAAAATCTAATTTATAATAATTTTTATTTATTATTTTACATAATATAATTGCATTAACTAAATACATTTTTTATCTTTAAAAATATATTATTTAATTAATTCATAATTTTAAACAAAAAAATCAAGTAAAAACTTGATTGATCTTTAGTAAACATATTTAATTATTAAGTATTAATATTATTACGCTTTTTTATTTCACCAATTAATAATGGGAATATTCTTCTAACTATTTCTGTTGCTAGTAAAGAAAAAATAATACTTAGTATAACAACCAATATACTTAAAGATAATTCTAAATAAATATTACTATTTTTTAGTAATTTAGAAATTATACCTAATTTAGTTTGGAATATAAGTATAATTAATTTATGAAAAATTAAAATTCCCATGGTATTTCTTCCAATATATTCAAGTACTTTGTTCTTATTAATTAAATAGGCAATATAAATAAATACAATAGATAAGCAAAGCCCAGAAATAAGTGCTAGTGTGAAATAACCATATTCATATTCTATGCAAGATACATTACTTTTGTTGAAAAAACATGCAAGCACCCCAATTATTAATATGATAATTATATAGTATTTATTAAATAAC
This sequence comes from Bacilli bacterium, assembly GCA_017938725.1. Lineage (GTDB taxonomy): Bacteria > Bacillota_I > Bacilli_A > RF39 > UBA660 > CAG-433. The sequence goes on from JAGBAW010000005.1 coordinate 12,500, forward strand.
TTTGAATTATTTTCAAATACTTTGTAATTTTTAAATAGATATCCTAAGTAGAAAAATGTTCCTAATGTCAATGCTGTATTAATTCCCCATGGAAGAATAATTGGTAAAAAAGCATTAACTATATAGTTAATTGATATCGAAGATATCAATACAGGAAAAGTAATTTTCTTATATTTATTCACAAGTCTAATTATCAAATAATAAACTACTTCCATTGTAAATAACGCAGGTAAAAACCATAATGCACTATTTTGTTTTAATGCTGACATATTACCATTTCCATATAACACGTTTAGTAATTGCTTTGATAAATCAAAAGAAGATGTTGTACCAATTGTATCACCTACTTTGCTGCCAAGAATCATATAGGGAATCAAGAACAATACTGCCCAAACAAAATATGGAATCATAATTCTTATAAATTTATTTTTTATAAAACTTAAAAATGATTCATTCTTAAGTTTAAAAGTATATCCAGATAATATAAAGAATAATACTACGTGAAAACTATATAAAAATTTGAATATTAACCTACAATGTTCTGAATGAACTAATGTATGGCCTAAAACTATAAATATCATAGCAAATGCCCTTGCTATATCAATAAAATTAATTCTTTTTTTCATATTAATGCCCACCTTCTTTAACCAATATCTTTTCTTTACTATGAGATTTTCCTATAAAAAATGGTAAATATTTATTTATAATAAATATTATTGGTATCATTGTAATTATTATCAAAAATGTTATTAATAATGAATATAATAAATTTGTTCTTAATATAGTAACACTAACACTTGTAATTTTTGATATAAAAATTACTAAAATTCTTTTTATTGGTTCATGACATACCATTATTATTAATGAATTAATTCCTATATAAATTAACCCCTTCTTTACTTTTCCATTAAATAAATTATCTATTGCATTAGAAATAATAAGAGTAATAAATATTCCAGAAAATGAGCCCATGAGAAATAAAATAAAATTACCATAATAATGACCTAACATACTTAATTTATGATTACAAATAAAACATATAGTCATACTAAATATAGAAAAAATAGAGTTATAAACGATATTTTTTTTGTTTTTTAGCTTACTTATATCAAAGATATATCCGATATAAATATAAAATACTGCTATTAGGGATGTTTCTATTCCATAAGGTAAAACTATTTTTGTAAAGTTAAATAAATATCCTACAATCCCACATATTACTATAAGAATAATTCTGGTATGTTTTTTTATTTTAATTATAAGATAAAATAATAACTGAGATGTAAATAAACATGGTAAAAACCACATTACAATATTTGATGCATATAAATCATCTTTTATTATACAAACAAATATATTTATAAAATTATCAACTAAAGAAATATCAAACTGATTTCTTATTTTTCTTTCAATTAAAGACCAATAAATAAAACTTAATATAATAAATATAAAATAGGGAATCATAATAGATTTAAACTTTTTACGCGCAAAATCTTTGAATGATATATCATTATTATATGAATATTTGAAGGTAATACCTGAAACAAAGAAAAATAGTGGCATATGAAACATATAAATTATATTTTTAACATTTCCATCTAATAATACATGCCCTAGCACAACTAGTAAGATTCCTATACATTTTGTTATATCAATTACATTATTTCTTGTTAATTTCACTTTAGTTCACTTCCTCTATTATTTAAAACTACATTTTTTAATATTTTTATTCCTTTTCTTATAACCTCCTTATTAAGGATAACAGAATATATAACACTTATCAATAATGCACATATTCTTAGATAAATATTTTCTATATAAAAAGCAAAAAGTATTGGTATTAGTATAATAATAGATAGAACTACTAAGGATTTTCTTATTTCAATCCTGAAATATTTTTTTCTTATATCATATAACCTATAAATACTCATTGTAAAGAATGATATAAATGTAGATATGACCGCAGCATATAAACCAATATATTTAATCAATATAAGATGTGTAACTATATTTATAATTGCAGATATAATTGATGTATTTGCTATTGCCTTTGTATTTTTCTTTGCTACATAAATGACACTAATTAAACCAACAACCACATTAAATAGCGATGCTAAAATTAATATTGGAACTAAATTATATCCATCTATAAATTTAATATTTACCATTAGTGGATAAATAAATGGCATACAGGCAATCATCATTAACGCAATAGAAATAAAAAATTTTAATATTATGTTAAATACTCTACAAAAATATTCCCTTATATCAACATCATTTATATGAATGGATATTGACTCGGTCCAGCTTATATTAAAAATGTTATATAAAGTTATATATACTGAAGAAAATCTTGTAGATGCTGACAATATCCCATTATATGATAATCCTAAAATAGAAGATACTATAACTCTATCAGATGCATTAAAAACCCACCATGATATAGCATTTGGAATCAAAGGAACTGAATACTTCCACAAACCAGTTACAATTTTCTTACTAAAACTCTTAATACTTATATATTTAAATAAATTAAGTGATACAAATAAATATAATATACAAGTTACTTGCCCAAGCATTGTTCCTAGTAACATACCATAAGCATTTAGTTTTATGACAACTAAAAATAAAATATTAAATAAAATTGTTGAAAATGCACTTATAAAACTTGCTAATGAGTATTTTTTATTTTCCCCAAGTCCCCTAGAAATTTGTAAAAACAAGGAAGAAAAAATATATGATATTACATTTGTTGCGAGAAATATTTTATATCTATTTGTTATAAATGGATATATTATAGCAAATATTAATAGATATACTGAACATTGAATTATTACAGAAAAGAACCCACTAGAAATAATATTAGTCTTTTTTTGTTCATTCTCCCTTACTTCTATTAATTCTCTAAATAATGCTTGTTCTACTTGAAATGTAACAATAGGTAATAATAATGAAACAATAGTATTTAATAAATCAATTGTCCCATATTCTTCAGTAGATAGTATTCCAGTATATAGTGGAAGTAGAAAGAATGTAATCATTTGCGTGCAAACTTTACCAATAGTTATAATTATTGTATTTTTTGCTAAATTCTTCTCTCGATTCATTTTCTTCTCCAATTTTTTACTGTAATAAGTTTATCTAATAAACCTACTTTATACAACGATTTTTTTATTTTAAATTTCATATTATTTCTTGCATATTTCTTAACAATATAATTAAAACCATATTCTTTATAGTCTTCATTAAACTTTTCATAATTTTTAGGTTCATTAAGAGGTTTTTCTAGATGTGGCTGCATGCATTGTTTTTGATTCTTTTTCTCAACATCAAAATTATTTTTAATATTTTGAAATATTTTCTTACCTTTTTCTGTATTTAAAATCACTAATGAGACACCATTCCCATCATTAAAACTACCTAGTAAAGAGCTAAATTCATGAAAGTCACCGATTGTAATATCTGAATTTCTATTTAAATTCGCATAAGGGCATTTAAAGCATGGCTTTCTTATAAATAAGTCAAATAATTGGTAATATATATCAAATTCAGGTATAGATACATATTTTTTATTATTTTCAAAGAAAATACCCATTACCTCTGGTTGTACTTTACTCTTCGATTTATAATTATTGTTTAAATTATTTTTAAAAACCTTCTCGCTCTTATATCTCATATTAATAGTTTTAATCTTTGATTTATATTTATTTTCCATATATTTTTTATAATCATTAAAAAAATGAGGGGCAGGTGTACCATGACATATTATATCAACGAGTATTAAATTTTCTGTATCATCGTTTTTTAAAAATAATTTTAATGCATTAACTTGGCATGGAGTACCACTAAATAGCACTTTTTTGCCATCAATTAGATCTTTTTTAACCATATTATAGCAATTACCGATATTACTTTGTGTATATTTAGAACCATGTGTCTTTTTTAAATCCTTGGGATTATCTATTCTAGAATGTACTACATTCAAATTATCATCATAAATTGCACCATAAACTACACCACCATTTTCAATAATATAATTTGCTAGTGTGAAAAAAACTCCCCCACTAGACGAATTTAATCTTATAGTATCATTTTTATTTTTTACAGCATAAAATTCTTGTTTCATTTTACTCCTCCAATGATTTTACTAACCATTCTAATGAATCTTTTCTATATTCGTTTAATTTTTTATTTACTGGTTCATAGTCGATTTTCTCATATAAATCTATCTTATCTATATCATCTTTATCGTAAATTATTCTAGATTCAAGTCCCAATTTTTTTAACAAATTAATTATTCTATTTCCCTTATCTTTAGGGGGCATACAATAAAATTCTTTATTAAAAATAATTGAAAATACAGTTGCATGAAAACTTGATACAAAAATAAAATCCGCATCTTTAATTTTAGTTATAAATTCAAATGGATCGTCAGTATAGCAATGTTTTATTATATTATTCTCCTTAGGATTTTCTGAATAACTAACTACGGGCATATTGAATTTTTTAGAAAGTCTATTAAGTGCATCATAGTTATCTTGTGTAACTCCAACAAAGTAACTAAATATATAAGAATCACTTATTGGATTAGAGGTTACATAAGTTTTCCACTCTTCTTTAGTTAATAATAATGTAGGATCTAGATTAACTTTTATTTTTTTATCTGATATTTTGTTTAACTCTTCTTTAGCGCTTTCTTCTCTTACCGAAATATTATCAATATTATTTAATATTCTATTATAAATATCCTTATTTTTTTGAACTAGCGTCTCATCCCCTATTGAGGATGCATAAGAAATCTTTTTTGCATTTTTAAAATATTCTAATGAATAAACATTATCATATCCACCAGTAAGATTTATATTCCATATTTGATCACTACCCGCTATAACATAGTCAAATTTAGACGTAATATCTTTCAATGATAATTTAGTATTAATGCAGCGTAAAAATTTTGCTTTCCTTTTAATATTATGTGGCAAAAATAATATACTTTTTGCAAATTTTTTAATATTTACAGTTTTAATTAATCTATAATGTTTTTTTATATCTTTACAACTATATTGTATAACCGAAACATCAAATTTATTTTCTAATACTTTTTGTGTTGCAAATGTCTGTAAAAACGCACCATAATTATATGCATTATAAAATGTTATTATTCCTACTTTTTTCATTTGTAACCTCCCGATTTCTACTACTAATAAATAAAATAAAACCAATTGTCATAAAATAAATTACATAACACTGAGAATCATATAAAGGGTTCCCAGTAAAACAATATAATAAAAAGAATAATTGATAAACAAAACAAAATCTGGATATAGTTAGTGTATTATCATTTGCATTAAGTTTTGATTTTAAGAGTTTTAAGGTCTTATTAAATGATGTTAACATTATTATAAGAACAAATAGAAGTCCAACTATTCCTACTTCACATAAAAGCTGTATAAATACATTGTGCGCATCTACATAAGCAACATCACCATAGTTATATAAATATAACTGGTAATTATGACTAAATGCACCCCAACCATTTCCAAAAAACATATGCTTATTCCAAAGTGAGATAGCTAGATTATATAATTCTTGCCTACCATTTAATACATCACCGCTATCTATAAGTAATTCAAACCTATTAATAATATTTAAAATCTCAGGAATATATTTTGAAAGGATAGATAAACCTATTATCCCTATAATTATAAATAGAGATAATTTGAATATCTTACCACTTGAATTCTTAGTATTTCTATCGTATAAATATAAGGCAATACAGCAAAAAATGGTAAATATTAAGTGAGCCCTTTTACCTGCAGTAAATAATGCAACTATTGATATAAGAAAAAATAACAATGTACTTTTTTTCTTATTAGTTAAGTATTCAGAGAATAAAAATAATGATGATATACTAAGATATATTGCATTAGTACTAAAATGCGATGTTAGCCCAGGTATGTAACCATGATAATAATTTCCTGAAGCTACGCATAGCGATCTTCCAGAACATATTAGTGAAAGTATTTTACTTTTATAAAATTCTTTAAAAAATAACCCAATATATGTTGAGATTATATGCTCTAAAAAAAATATCTTTATTACTTTACATAAAGCATCCACATTATTACTTCCTATTGATATTATAAGAGGCAAAAACAGGTATATTATATATAGAATAACTTTTAATTCATAACCATCCACAACATAATAATTATTAATTAGTGTCATCAACATAAATATAGTTGAAATTGCTAGAATTAATATAGATTTTTTCTTAAATGAAATTTTATCTTGAAATACAATCATACCAATCGTACCAATAGTCACAGTTAAAATACAGTTAAAGTTATTTCTATATATAATATTACTTATTGAAGAATTAAATGGATATAATAAAACTAAAAACATACTAATATATAATAATGTTTTTTTTAAATTTATCTTCATTTTATCATCTCCATTTTTGAATAATTTGTTTAATACCGCATAATAAATAATCTAAATAATATAATTTATTTCTTAATAAAAATAATTGTATTTTTTGAATTTTGTTTAATTGTATATATTTATTTTTAAATAGACATAATACTTCATTTATATCAAATACATCTTTAATAATTCCTCTAAATTTAAAATATTTAGTATTCTCAGCTAAATAATTAATTCTATATATAATCAAACTTACTGTGGAGGCATTAACTATATCATTTTCAATGCCAGTATATTTATTAATTACTTTGGTAATTTCAGATTCTGCTGATAAAATATCCTTTATATTTGTACAAAAATTATCGACATTTTTTGTCTTACTTTGATTGTTATATGTATAATAGTAAAAATATTTATTTAAAAATAAAATCTTCCTATTTGAACTAAGTAAGTTTTCAAGATAAAAAACTTTGTCCTCTAAATATGTTAATTTTGTATTAAATCCTTTTATATTTTCATTTTTCATAAATAATAATGGACTATAACACCTTAAAGACTTTGATGGATAATTAAATATATTTATAATTTCCATAATATCCTTTTCTGAAGATAAAATTTTACCATTTTCTATAGGAAATTCTAGTTTAGTAAATTCTAAAGAAGCATTTTGAATATAACCATTAAATCTTATAATATCGACATTTTTTTCTAAAATAGTTTGATATAAAATTTCTATTGTATGTTTATCAATATAATCATCGACATCTATAAACATTAGATACTTACCTTTAGCTTTTTTTATTCCAATATTTCTAGCATTACTAACACCATTATTCTTTATATATATCTTATTTACCCTCGGATCAAGTATTTTTTGTAATTTTTCTCTTGTATTATCAGTACTACCATCATCAATAACAATAATTTCTAGATTATCATAAGTTTGAGATATAATTGAATTTATGCATTTTTCAATATACTCTTCACCATTATATACTGGAATAATTATAGAAATCAAATCATTTTTCATGTAAATCATCCTTTATAATTTCTTTATATATTCTTTGACAATTATTTTTATCACGCAATAGAAAAAATTTATCAATCTTTTTTGTATATTCCTGTTGCTGTTTAAAATCATTTTTTATATACTTCTCAATTTGACTTAATAAATCTGCCTCATTATTTACTACTGGTCCAAAGCCATCTTTCTTAAAATCAAAATATGATTTTCCATCTTCTTTTCTAAAATGCTTATCATAAAATTCCTCACTATCATATTGATAATATATAATTGGTTTATGCATATAAGCAAAATCAGTAAAAATACTGGAAAAATCTGTTATTAATAATGTCCCTTTTTTTAACAATTCTTGTACATCTACATTACTTGTATCTAATATTTTAATATATTTATTATTTGTTTTATAACAGTCAATGAATTTTTGAGTAGATAAATGTGGATAAAAATACAATACTTTATTATATTTTTCAAGCATGTTTTCTAATTCTTTACTATTAATCAGTTCGTTAATCTTTTTAAAATAGGTAGATTTTTCAAATTGTTCTTTTGTTTCTAACCATCTTCTCCATGTTGGAATAAATAAAATCGCATTTTTATCAACCTTACTATCATATAAGTAATCAAATCGGGCAAGCCCAGTGTATCTTACCTCACCCTTAAAATACCCATATCGTTCTTTTACAAAATCATATTCGGCTTTTGCTCCTGTGATAAAGATTTTAAACTTGGTATTCTTAAAATGAAACATTGAAAAGTCCTGATAAAGAACACCATGTTGCAAAAAAACTCTATTATTATATAAATTTAAGTATAAATGCAATATTGTAAATAAAAGTTGATTAGGATTACCCTCTTTATGCGACGAAATATTCTTAGTAGCGGACATGTAATAATAATAATGTTTAAGACTTCCCCACTGAATAATATTTCCTAAATCTGAAACCTTTTGATAATCTTTTGATTTTTTATTAATTGCATAATATGTAATAATTTCCGGATGCTCTTTTCTCATATATTTATAAAACGAATATCCATTATCCCTGGCTGTTACTTTTGTTTCACAAATAAGCCAGAATTCTTTTTTTGTAACTTTTAGATATAATTTCTTTATAAGAGATGGTATTAATACAATAATAAAAATAAAAATTCCTAAAATATCAGCCAGTTTGACTTTTTTTAGTCTTCTAAGCATAAAATCACTTACCTTCTAATAATTCAATATATTTTTCTTCCAATTTTTTTACTTCAATATTTATATCATAACCCGCTTTCTGGCAATCTTTAACATGGTCTTTTCTCTTGTTTATATTTATATTTTCTAATATTTTTTTAGACCATATAGTCGCTGGTAAATTTAGATCTATGAATTGAAGATTGTCCGTAACTTTAGCAACATCAGGTACTTCGCTTGAGCAAAAACATAATGAGCCTGCACACTGTGCCTCTATTAATACAATACCTAAACCTTCATAAAGTGATGGTAAGCAAAATACATCAAATGCCTGATATAATTCATTAACATCATTTCTTTGACCTAAAAATTTAACATTATCAGTTAACCCTAAAGCATTTACTTTATCTTTTATCTCACCCATTAAAGGCCCTTGACCAACAAGTAATAAAACTGAATCATTTTTTTTCTTATGTATTTCACTAAATAATTCAATTAAGAAACTATGGTTTTTTTGTTTCATAAATCTACCAACATGGCCTATAACAATAGTATCATCACTTATATCTAATTCTTTTCTTTTTTTCGCTCTTAAATTCTCATTATATTTAAACTTATCTAAATCAATTGCATTATTTAACACGTAAACATTTCCCTTATCGAATGTTTTATCACCAAATAACCATCTACCAGCATGTTCTGTGCAAGCAAAATAATGCGTAGAAAATACTTTTGAAAATGGTTTTAATATTTGCTTTAACATATTTTTAATCAATTCTTTTTTATTTGTGGTTGAATGATTATGTACAATCCTTATAGGAACACCTGCACACTTAGCAGCGAACAAAGGAAAAACGGACATAGTATTAATGTGTGAATGTACTATTTTATAATTTCCTTCTTCCAGTATTTTCTTTAATTTTTTATGGTATTTAAATGGCTTTTGATAAGGAGGTATAAGTATTACTTTACCACCTAATTTTTCTATTTCCTTATATGGAATATCGGTAGAATCATCATCGCAAATAAAATGAAATTGTATTTTGTTATGGTCAATATTTCGATAATATGTCATTATTACAGATTCTACACCACCGCCTACCCATTTTCCAACAATATGTGCAATCGTTATAGGTTGATTATCCATTTTCATAAATTCGTACCCCTTTTTACTAATTATTTAGCTCCTTCTTTTTTTATTACAACTGCAAACGTTCTAAAGAAAATTTTAATATCTAACTTTAGTGACATATGATTAGAATAATATGTCTCTAACCTAAGTCTTGTTTCAAAATCAGTTTTACTTCTTCCTTGCGTTTGCCAGTACCCAGTAAGCCCTGGTTTAGTTTTAACTATTTCATTAAAGTATCCACCCATATCTTCTTTCTCCCTTGGAAGATATGGTCTATTTCCTATTAACGACATATCACCTTTTAGAATATTTATTAGTTGTGGCAATTCATCTATTGAATATTTTCTTATAAATTTACCAACCTTAGTTATTCTAGGATCATTTTCAAGTTTTTTATTCTTATCATATTCCTCTTTTAATTTACTATCAGACTCTAACATTTTAAATAATATCTCATCTGCATTTAACACCATTGATCTGAATTTATAAAAATTAAATTCTTTACCATTTTTGCCTATTCTTTTTTGAACTAAAAATGCTGGACCCCTAGAATCTACTCTAATAATTATAATAAATATTATAAAAAATGGTGACAATAATATAAGTGAAATTAAACTTATAATAAAATCAAAAAGTCTCTTCACGAACCTATAGGTATAATCCTTTACAACTGACAATGTTAAAAATTGTATCCCATTTTTTTCTACTACTACTTCCTCTTTCATTTTAATCCCCTCTTCTCTATTAGAATAAAAATTACTGCAAAATTTCATAATGATTAAATGTTCGGTTGTATATTATATTTAGAATATACCTTTTTGTCAAATTTTTTCGATAATTGTCAAAAATTGTCTAAATGAGTACCCTTTTTGGTTTTACTTTATTTAGATTTTTTGGATCCTTTATATAAATTGCAATCAATTTACTATTATAAATAAACGCAAATTTATCGTAATTATATCTATTTTGGAGCTTTGATCCATTTTTAATTTTATTAAACAAATAATCATCTACTTCTATTTTTGGTAAGTCAATAGCATCTTCTAAACTAATAAATTTAGTATTTTCATCTATTTCATCTAATTTAATAGTATCTTTTATATCAAATTTACCTTGTTTAGTTCTTTCTAGGAAGCTCATTACCCCTATTGTATTTAATTTTTTACATATATCGTTTATTAAACTTCTAATATATGTTCCTTTTGATACTTTGCATTTAAATTTGAACTTATTATTACTTAATCCTAGTAGTTCTATATTGTATACAAATACATTTTTTATGGGTAGTTCTACTTCTTTCCCTTCCCTAGCATATTCATATAGTTTTTTACCACTTACCTTAACTGCACTATAAATAGGAACCTGCATTCGATAATTACCTATAAATGAATTTAGAACTTGTCTTATGTTATCTTCATCTATAATAGGTACTTTATCTTCTTCTATAATGTTACCAGTTATATCTAAAGTATCTGTTTTAATTCCAAGTGTAACTTCTGCTATATACTCTTTATCAAGTATGGTAATATCTTCAACTATTTTTAAACCCTTATTTAGTGCTAAAACAAGAACACCTGTTGCTAGTGGATCAAGTGTCCCTGTATGTCCTATTTTTTTAGTATTTAATTTTTTTGATGCGATATTTACTACATCCCTACTAGTCATATTTTTTTCTTTATTTATTAGTAATAATCCATCCATAATAAATTCACCTATTTTTTCTAAGATGTTTATTGTTCCTCTATAATATTAACATACTTTTTCGCATAAAACAACAAAAAATCTCATTTATAATGAATTTTATTTAGTAAATTTATATTTAATAAATAATAACTTAAATATTGTTTAATTTACAATACAAAATTTAAATATTTGTAATTTGATATGTAGTGTTACAATTGATGTGAAACATTTCTATATAAAAAAAGTAATTCAAGTCGTATAATTGAGTTAACGAAAAACAATATACGAAAGGACTTGAATTACATGAATAGTATATCACAAAACATTAGATATTTACCACATG
>JAGBAW010000030.1 GCA_017938725.1 Bacilli bacterium
AAAGTGGTAGAAAAATGTCAAAATATAAGTAATTTTAGATATTAAAACCCTAAAATTGCTATTTTTTTGCTCTTTTGTGGGTGATATAAAAGGCTGTATGACAAAGTCGGTTTAAAAAACCGACTTTGTCAACAGCCTGAAGACATATCTTCATTGATATGTCTTTTATATTAATTATTTTGATTATTATCTGGTGTTGTTGGAGTGGTAGGGTTAGTTGGAGTAGTAGTTGTATCATCTGTTACTGTAATAGCTCTAGTTGTTGTTTCTACACTATTATTATACTTGATTGTATACTTTAATGTATATTTTCCAGCCTTAGTAAATGTATATGTATCTTTTTGTTTTTTATTTGTACCAAGTTCTGTACATGTAACTGTAATAGTTGCTTTATCAGTAATATCTATTCCCTCATTATAAACTATAATACCAGGATCAGTATATGTTTTATTAACTACTGCTTTATCATCTATATTTCCATTTAATTTATAAGTTAATAGATTATTATTTGTACTAGTATTACTTGATGCTTTTACTTCAATAGATATACCATTACTTTGTGTGATACGTAAATTACTATAACAAGTTTTAATTATATATGTAACATTTTTATTTTGTTTAGTTGTTTTAAATGATGTATTTGTGGTAAATCCTAGTGAAGTGGTCGTTCCTGTATTATTGTCTTTAACAAGTACCTCATAACCATATTCACCATCTGATGCTTTTCTAACTGCTAATTGCTCTTCTGTTTTGCTTCCATAAAGTGTTTTCATATATTTTCTTAAATAATCATCTGTTAAATATTCAGGTTTAGCAGCTGCATTCCAGGTAAGTTCGATATTATTACCATTTTCTTTTGCATTTAATCCAGAAGCGTTTGGTAGTGTATTATATCTTGGCGATACCTCTGTAGGTTGTGTACCTCTTTTAAAGTATTCAGTTACTTTCATATTATCAGGTGTATTAGCACTTGGTAAAGCAAGTGGAGCAGTTTCTTTTTCAACTGTAACTTTTACCACACTATTTGGTACGGTAAATTTTTTAGTGCCACTTCTATCAGAAATCCCTGCTATTACTTGCCTAAATAATCTACCACGAGTAGTATAACCTTCACTTCCAATATAGTATCCTTTTTCTGCTTCTGTATACCCATACCATAATGACACTGCATATTCTGGTGTATAACCCGTAACCCACATATCCATATTTGCACTAGATGGATATCCATATAATCTTCTTGCCTCTGAACTAAATGTAGATGTCCCTGTTTTAGCAGCTAGTTTAACACCACTAACAGTTCCATATATATTTCTATAACCTTCAACTGCATAAGTAAGAGCATCCGTTATCATATAAGCTGTAGAATCAGACATTACCTTTTCCTTTTTATTTTTCAAACTCACTGTTTTATCAGAATCTATATATTCAATTTTATTAACGGTATATGGCTTTGTATAATATCCTCCATTTGCAAATGCAGCATATGCTCCAGCCATTTGAACTGGATTTGAACCATTAAATGCCCCAAGTGCATGTGCTTCATGTAGCCCTCCAGCGCTGTCAATCTCGGGTTTGATTCCTAGTTTTGTAACAAATTCAAGTACCTTAGCATTATTATTAGACTGGAAAACCTTAAGTGCTGGAACATTTCTAGATGCTGCAAGTGCATACTTGTAAGTCATAACTCCCCCATAAGAACCATCGGCATTTTTTACAGATACTCCACTTGAATATGAATGTGGACCATCATATACTTGGCTTGCTAATGACGCATTGTTATATTCAAAAGCAGGACCATAATCGAATAAAGGTTTAGCACATGATCCAATATGCCTAGATATATCTGCTGCGTAATTTAAAACTCTCTCTCCATTTTGATTTCTTCCGCCACCAACTGCAACAAGTGCACCAGAATTAACATCAACAACCGCAATTCCTGCTTGAACTTTATCATCTTTCCATGTCCATGTTTTTCCAGACATAATATCATTTAATAGTCTTTGCTTAGATGTATCTAAGTTCGTATATATTCTCATACCTGTTGTATATGGATTAAGACCAGTCTTATCTTCAATTTCATCTATAACTATATTTAAATAAGGTTGATACTGATTGCTATCTGATTCTGGATTAGATTCTCTAAGTAAACTTTTAACGGGTATACTATTAGCAATTTTTTCCTCCTCTTCTGTAATATAACCATGTCTTCTCATTAGATATAAAACTGTTTCTCTTCTTTCTGCCGCTAAATCTGGATGTCTATATGGATCATAAGAGGTTGGTGCTTGAAATAGACCCGCAATTAATGCGGCTTCACTTAAGTTTATATCTGAAACTGATTTACCAAAGTAACTTTGACAAGCTTGTTCAACCCCATATGATTGATTTCCCATAAATGGAATATTAACATAAAATTCTAAAATTTCTTCTTTTGAATAATTTTTTTCTAGTTTAAATATTGAAATATAAATATCAGTAAATTTTCTAACAATACCATCAAATCCTGATGATACGGTAGATGTATATCTATTTTTTACAACCTGCATATCCAAAGTTGATCCACCACCAGCATTACCACTACCTTTAAGTTTATTTACTACTTGCCCTAAGGATGCCTTTAAGAAACGGGGTAAATCAAATCCATTATGTAGCATATATCTTGAATCTTCTGTTGCAATAATAGCGTCTACTAATATTTGTGGAAGTTCATCATATTTTACATTTTTTCTCTTTTCAACACCAAGCTTTCCTACCTGATTGCCATCCTTATCATATACGATAGATGATTCGGAACTATATAGATTTTCAGGTTTAAATTCAGGCGCATGACTTACTATATATATAGCAAATATAATGCCTCCAATTAGTACAATAAGTAATAGTAGTAAGAATGCATTAATTAAAATTTTTAAGATTTTTTTTCTTTTTTTCTTGTTACTAACTTTTTTAGTTTTATTTTCAATAGTGTTTACTTTTTTCTTCTTCATTAATTTAAGACCACCTTTTTTTATAAATATTATATTAAATATTATTAGCGATAATAATGTTATTAGGCCTGCAACTGAATTTATTACAAGTACTATTATATTTAATATTAACATACCTAAGAGTAAATAACAATAATTTTGATTTCTTGCTATAAATTTTCTAAAATTATTATTCATATTGTTCTCCTTTTATTATTTTATCTAATATTTTTATATATTCTAATCTCGGATAATAATTATAATCTACCTCAAACCCTTTCTCTTTAATAAAATTAAGTGGGATTGAGTTTCTATCACTACTATTTAGAAATTCTTCTAGCCATTTTGTTTCTAGTAAATATGTTTTATCAAGTGTAGAAAACTTAATAATTAAAAATGATATACCTCCATGATTTTTAATTTTTATTAAATGATCTAACTGATGCTTATGTATATTATTTAGTGAGAATGATGTCTTAGATTTAGTTTCTTTAGCATCAAAATCTATATATTTACCTTTATATATTCCATTATAATCTGTAGTAGATGGTATTTCATAATAGGCTTCCTTTATTTTAGTATTAATTCTATTGTTATAATCCACCTTAACTACTTTAATCGGGGTAGGTTTTTTATATATAACTGCTATATCATTTTCCAAATAGTATTTATTAGATACATTTATATCACTTTCTAAAGTCATTCCTCTATTTCCATAATTTATATAATTTTTATTAAATGAACTTTTTTTGTTTGGGTAATTCACATATCATCACCTAACTAATTATACTATATATTAGAAAATTTTGATAGATTTTATTATAAAAAGTTTAATTATTCGATAAAAAAGCTTTATTTTAAAGAATATATACGAAGTCATGAAATTGTTTTATCATTTTATAAAGAGCTTTGGCAATAATAATAAAATGTGGTATTATGAATATGTCAAGGAAACTTGCATAAAATAAAAAAGGAATACCTAGTTTTGAAGAGTTAGGCACTATTCCAAAAATATTTGCATTAGTACCGATTTATACAGTTGGTACTATTTTTATTAGTATGATTAAAATTTATGTTATAAAAAATTTGCTACTTGCTTCATGCTACATAATAAGGGTAATACTAGTCCATATTATGGTGAAGACTTTAGTAGATGCACTACCAGTTTTGCTCATGAATATGTATTTCAATACTATGCAGTTTCATAGTATTTTTTTTGAATTTTAAAAACAAAAATAACAAATTAATTCTTAAAAATTTACTACTTTTTTACTACTTTTGAAAGTTAAAATATAAGAAACTATAAGAATATATGCGACCATCCTATAAAAATATCGTAATCATCTATAAATAAAGGTTATAATGGCATTTAAGAATTTATAAAAAGATAATTAAAAATTACTATATCTTTATTTAAAAAATTTGAAATCTCTTTTAGAAATAAGTTTGTTTATGACTTTGTTTGTCGAAATGGATGAAAATAGAAATTTATTATGATAATCTAATAATAAAGGAGAGACACAAATGAATAATTTATATCTAATATATGTATTTACAAATATGATGGAAGATGTAGAAGATAGTAAACTTGATTTATTGTTAACCTGCTTGTAAAGATAGTAAATAGATGTAAATTGACAAAATTGTCGTTTTTTGTGATAATGTTGTAAGTAGAGGTGGTCACAAAATGTCAAGGGAAATTTTATTAAATCCAGATATGCTTTATAATTGGGAGTTTAAAGTAGATGCTAGAGGGTATAGACCTCAAGAAGTTGATAAAGTTTTAGACATGGTTATTAGCGATTATTATGCTTATGAAAGTATGTTAAAAGAGTATAAAAATCAGATAGAAAGTCTAAATAGTCAAATACTAGAACTTAAACATAAACTTAGAAATGCAAAAGCAAATATGGAAATAGTAAAGAAAAGTGAAAGAGAAGTGACTAATGTTGACTTACTTCGTAGAATTTCTGAACTAGAAAAAATAATATATGGAAAAGAAGATAATTAATAATAATTTTTTAGGTAAACGCTGCAAGTGATTGTAGAGGAAAGTCCATGCTCGCACTCTTCTGTGATGAGAGTAGTGTTTGTGTATAGGGAAAAAATAACCTATAGTAGTGTAATGCTAACGACGATGAAAAATCCTAAGGATTAATCTATGGATTTATTAGTCATAAAGTGCCGCAGTGACGATACTTTTCGAAAGAAAAAGGTGAAACGATTGGTAAACTCCGCAAGCGAGAAACCCAAAATATGGTAGGGGAACCCATGCAAGGGAATAAGAACTAAACATGGGATGATGTATATCATAGATAAATGTTTACCACCTAGAAATAGGTACAGAACATGGCTTATTAAAAATTATTATTATTTTAATTGAGGGAGTGAAAAAATTTGAAAGAAATAGGGGAAACTTTAAAAGAATCAAGAGAGCAAAATGGTGTCTCGATAGAGGAAGCAGCTGAAGATTTAAATTACAAGGTATCTCAATTAGAATCTATTGAATCAGGTGATTTCAAGAACTTTAAAGATATATTCGTCCTTAAGTGTATTATAAGCGATTATGCAAAATATTTAGGATTAAATGCAGAAGAAATAATTGACGAATTTAATGAATATGTATTTGAATCTACATCAAAAATCCCTATTGATGATATAGAAAAGGCTAGTAAAATGAAGGAGGAGGAAAAAATAGCATCTCCATATACTAAGCAACCTAAAGAAAAGAGCAAATTACCATTAATATTATTTATTATACTTATAATATTGATAGTGATATTTAGTGTGGTAACCTTATATAATAATAGCCAGGATAGTGGATCTAGCGATAATATAAAAATAAGTTATGAAGATTAGGAGTAGTTATGAAAAATAAAGAATTTCCAAATAAGTTAACAAATATTAGATTAATTATATCATTTATAATAATTGTTTTACTATTGTTTCCATTTAATATGGTTAATATAAATTTTAAAAAATTTTTAGTAAATGATACTTTGATAATTGACTCAAAAATGGTAGTTGTTGGAATATTATTTATAATATCATGTATAACGGATTTCTTAGATGGCTATTTAGCAAGAAAGTATAACAATGTTAGTGATTATGGTAAATTAATGGATCCTATTGCGGATAAAATGTCGATTAATAGTATTTTAATAATATTATCATCTTACGGATATATTCATCCAATGGTTCCTGTTATTATAATAATTAGGGATACTGTTATTAATACTTTGAGAATGTTTGCAGCAAATAGTGGTAGCGTTGAGCAAGCAAAAAATACTGGAAAATTTAAGACGACTTTTCTTATGATAGGTATCACATTAAAATTATTTGGTAATCTGCCTTTTGGACTTATTAATGTAGCTGTAGATGACTTTTTTATAATAGCAGGTACAATATTATCATTAATTTCTGGCTTTGAATATTATATGGCCTATAAGAAATATTTATTCAAAAATTAATTTTATGAGGAGCAATAATATCAGAAATTGCTTTTTATTATGGTAAAAAATAAGTTTTCGATTATAAATATAAATAATTATAGAACAATTGTTCGAAAAAATGCTTGCAATTATTTTCTAAATAAGTTATAATGTTAATGTATTCAGTAAGGAGGAAAATAAAAAATGGCTAAAACTAAT
Source organism: Bacilli bacterium (assembly GCA_017938725.1). GTDB lineage: Bacteria > Bacillota_I > Bacilli_A > RF39 > UBA660 > CAG-433. The sequence goes on from JAGBAW010000030.1 coordinate 6,617, forward strand.
GAAACTGATAAGGATAAAGTACTATCACAGGTTCTTTTAGATATAGAAAAACAATTTGGTAAAGGTGCAATAATGAAACTTGGAGATAATACTCATAATGAGATAGCTGTATCACCAAGTGGATCATTAACGCTAGATATAGCTTTAGGTGTTGGAGGTTACCCAAAGGGAAGGATAGTTGAAATATATGGACCTGAATCAAGTGGTAAAACTACTTTTGCACTTCATGCTATTGCAGAGATTCAAAAGGCAGGAGGAAGAGCAGCATTTATAGATGCAGAACATGCTCTAGATCCTGTATATGCTAAAAATTTAGGGGTAAATATTAATGAACTATTATTATCACAACCTGATACTGGAGAGCAGGCCCTTGAAATATGCGAGGCTTTAGTTAGAAGTGAGGCAATAAATATTGTTGTAATTGATTCAGTAGCGGCACTTGTTCCTCAAGCAGAAATTGAAGGTGAAATGGGTGATTCACATGTTGGACTTCAAGCAAGACTAATGAGTCAAGCACTTAGAAAACTATCAGGTACAATAAATAAAACTAATACAATCGCAATATTTATAAATCAGTTAAGAGAAAAAGTTGGTGTATTATTTGGTAATCCAGAGACTACCCCAGGTGGACGTGCACTTAAATTTTATTCAACAATAAGAATGGACGTTAGACGTAGTGAACAAATTAAACAAGGTGATAGTGTTATTGGTAATAAAACAACTGTTAAAATTGTTAAAAATAAGGTTGCTCCTCCATTTAAAACTGCAGTAGTTGAGATAATGTATGGTGAAGGAGTAAGCAGAGTATCAGAAATAATAGATCTTGCATCGGAAGCAGGTATTATTGATAAAAGTGGTGCATGGTACTCTTATAATGGTGAAAAGCTTGGTCAGGGAAAAGAAACTGTTAAAGCGGTACTAAAAGAAAATAATAAATTAAGGGAAGAACTTGAATCTAAAGTTAGAGAACATTATGGAATATCTGTTAAAAAGGAAAAATAATAATATTTTGTAAAAGAAATGTAAAAGTTATCTTTAAGATAACTTTTTAATATATATAGATATGTTTGTATGATAAAATGAAAATAAAGGAGGAAAGCGAATATGGATAACGGAAAAACAAATAAAGGTTTAATCGCAACTATTATAATATTAATTATAATGGTATTATGTTTAATAGGTTATATTGTATGTGATAAGTTTATTTTATCAACGAATAAAGATGACAAGGTAAAAGTAAATGAAAAAATTCAAAATAATGAGAAAAAAGTAAAAGAACCATTAAAAGATTTTGATGAAAGTAAATCTGATTCTAATGAAATTAGTGAGAAAAACAATTATATTGGTAATAGTACTTTAACTGAAGAAGACGTAAAGAAAATTATAATTTTATCATATTTTCATTCAATTTATGGATATAATTTAGCTGATTATAAAATAGACAAATTATCATTGGATTATAATACTACTGAATATAAAAAAATTTATGAATATAATGAAGATGATATATTATTTTCAGTTATATATTCAGTTAAACCATCAGATACTAATAGTTATGAACAATGGAGTGCTGGTAATGGTACAGATGGATCTGGTGGATGGCTTATCCAAAAAACTGCTGTAGGTGTGATTAGAAAAGATAATAATGGATATTATTATTTACATTCAATTGGTACTGGATGGTAAAATATAATAAATTTTATTAATAAACGTATAGAACCATAAAATTAGGTTCTTTTTATGAATTTTTTTTTAAGATAAATATTAATTATTAGGGGAGTTTAAATTTAGAAAAGAGAATAATCATCTATGAGGTGTTATGTATGCAAGATAATTATTATAATGAAATAAAAGACCAACTAATAAATAATGAAGTATATAAAAAAGTAAAAGATTATAGTAAGAATAGAAAAGACTTAGAAACATATTACAATGTTGGTAAATTACTAATTGAGGCACAAGGTGGAGAAAAAAGAGCTAAATATGGAAATAATCTTATAAAGGAATATTCTAGAAAATTAACAAAAGAGTTAGATAAAAAATTTTCATTGACATTATTAAAAAATATCCGTCAATATTATTTAGTATTTCAAAAATGTCCGACAATGTCGGACAAATTAACATGGGGTCATTATATAGAAATCATATGGATTAAAGATATAAATGAAATAAGAAAACTTAGAAATAAAATAAAGAATAATGAATATGCGAGATTAGATAATAAAACAAAAGAAAAATTAATAAATAATGAAGAAAATAAATTCATAATGGAATACTCCTCGGATGAAAGAATATTTGAAGTAAAATATTATTTAGATAATAATTAAATTTTGGGAAAGTTAAAATATTTGGTGAGTAAAATGAATAGATATATATCAAAATATGAAATTAAAAATAATAATCTAAATAAATTAAAGGTAAAAATAAATAACAAGAAATTTATAAAACAGGAACTTAAAAATAGTAAAATATTGCTTGATAATATAAATGGGTATTCACTTGATGTTAAACAAAGACTAGCGATAATAACTAACGAAGATAATAACTTAATAATCGCAGGCGCAGGGTCAGGTAAAACTCTTACAATAGTAGGAAAAATAAGATATCTAATAGAGAGGTTAAATGTTAGTAAAGAAGAAATATTATGTATATCATTTACTAATGATTCTGTTAATAGTTTAAAATGTGCATTATCAAAAAATTATAATTATGATTTGGATATTTTCACTTTTCACAAATTAGCATTAAACATAATTAGAAGTAACAATTTAGATGTTAAAATTGCTCATCAGTATGATTTAGAATATATTATAGATGAATTTTTCTATTCTAATGTTCCAAATTTAAAAATATTAAAAAAAGAAAATATTAATAAATATATTCATTTTAAAAATTTGATAATAACATTTATAAATTTATTTAAATCAAATAATTATAAATATGATAAATTTGATGAATTTTTGGACGGGTTAAAGTATTGTGATGATTATATATTTATAAAAGTAGTAAGGCAAATATACTTAGAGTATCAAGCAGAACTAAAGAGTAAAAATGAAGTTGATTTTAATGATATGATTAATAATGCGATTAATATAGTTAAAAATGATGGGTATATAAAGCAATATAAATATATTATTATTGATGAATATCAGGATACATCATTAACTAAATACGAGTTAATAAAGGAAATTAAAAGGAAAACGAAAGCTAAATTATTTGCAGTTGGTGATGATTTTCAATCCATATATAGGTTTACGGGGTGTAATTTAGATATATTTTTAAATTTTGATAAATATTATGGTTTTTCTAAAATTATGAAAATAGAGAATACTTATAGAAATTCTAGGGAATTAATAAATATTGCTGGGAAATTTATTATGAAAAATAAAAAACAGATGAGGAAAAGACTTAGATCAAATAAGAGATTATATAAACCCTTAAAGATTGTTTATTTTAAAAATCAAAAGTCAACATTTTTAAAATTATTACTTAAACTATATGATGAATATAAAAGTTCTATTCTAATACTTGGAAGAAATAATAAAGACATTTATAATGTTATAGATGATAATTTTAAACTTATGGATGATGGAAAGTTAATTTATACTAAGAATAACTATATACATATTAGATATTTAACTATGCACAAATCAAAAGGTTTAGAAGATGAAAACGTAATTATAATAAATCTTCAAAATAATAATCTTGGATTTCCAAGTAAAATAGAAAGTAATAAAGTATTACATTATGTATTACATGAAAATGATTATTATCCATATGAGGAAGAAAGAAGATTATTTTATGTTGCACTCACTAGAACAAAAAATAATGTTTACCTATTGGTAAATAAAGATAATCCTTCTATTTTTGTAAAGGAATTAATTAAAAATTACAGATTAAATATACAAATTATAAATGAATTGTTATAATTATAATTGAGGTGAAATAATGGATAATAATATTCCTAAACATGTTGCAATAATAATGGATGGAAATGGTCGCTGGGCAACTAATAGAGGACTTAAGAGAAGTGAAGGTCATAAACAGGGAAGTAAGACCCTTGAAAAACTTGCAATTTACGCTATTAATAGTGGTGTTAAATATTTAAGTGTTTATGCTTTTTCAACAGATAATTTTAAAAGAACTAAAGAGGAAGTAGATTATTTAATGAATTTATTCATATTGATGTTTAAAACTAAATTCAAAAAAATAGATAAAGAAAATATTAAGGTGGTATTTTCTGGAAGAAAAGAGCCCTTAAATAAAGATGTATTAGAAGCGATGAATATTATAACAGAAAAAACTAAAAACAATACTAAAGGAACATTAAATATATGTTTAAATTATGGTGGACAAGAGGAAATAGTGGATGCTAGTAAGAAGATAATAGAGGATGTTAATGATGGTAAAGTAAATGCTCAGGATATAGATAAAGAGTTATTTTATAAATATTTGTACCAAGATTTACCACCTATCGATTTACTTATTAGAACTAGCGGTGAATATAGAGTTAGTAATTTTATGTTATACCAAATGAGTTATAGTGAATTTTATTTTACTGATGTATTATTTCCAGATTTTGATGAAAATGAATTTAATAAAGCTATAGATTCATTTAATAGTAGAGAAAGAAGATTTGGAAAGAATAAATGATAGATATTAGAAAAGAGCTATTTTCCTTAAAAGATGAAAAATATAAAGAATTTCAAGAAAAATTACTACCTGGGATAAATAATTTTATTGGTGTTAGGATGCCAGATGTTAGAAAAGTATCAAAAAAGATTCCTGCCGAATACCAGATTGATTACATAAAAAATTATAATTGTAAATATCTAGAAGAATATTTAATTAAGGGTCTTTTCATATCTAATATAAAAGATATAAATATTATATTAAAATTTATAGAGGGATTTATTAAAGAAATAGATAACTGGGAAGTATGTGATTTATTTGTCTCATCATTAAAAATAATAAATAAAAATAAGGCTTTGTTTTTTAAATTTATAACTCAGTATTTTTATTCAGATAAAGAATTTGAAAAAAGGTTTGCTTTAGTAATTTTATTAAATTATTATATATGTGACGATTATATAGATAGAATATTTAATATTTTAGAAAATATAAGATGCAAGTATTATTATGATAAAATGGCACAGGCATGGCTTATTTCAAATCTTTATATACAGTATAAAGATAGAACATTATATTACTTAAATAGTTATAAATTAGAAAAAGATGTTTATAATATGTCAATAAGAAAGATTATGGATTCTAATAAAGTTTCAAAGAATGATAAGGAGTTATTAAGAAATATATAGTTTTAAAACTAATGTATCATTTTGTACATTTTTTAAAATTATAATGATTTTTATTTAAAATAAATGTATAATATTATTGTACATAATTGTGTGAGGAGTATTAGAATGAAAAAATGTGTCATGATATATAATTCAAAAAGTGGAAGAAAAAAATCGAACAATCTCTTATCACAATTTGAAAAGATAATAAATGATAGGGATTATTCATTTGAAGTTAAATATACCAAAAGAAAAAATCATGCGATGAGAATTGTCAAGGAACTTCCTGATGATATAGATTTAGTTATAGCGGCAGGTGGTGATGGTACCTTTAATGAGGTAATATCGGGTAACCTAAAAAGAGATAAAAAACTTTTAATTGCAAATTTACCGCTGGGTACTACTAATGATGTTGCAACAATGTATGGATATCAGGATGATTATATAGAAAATTTAAAAATATTACTTGATGGTGAGATAAAAAATATAGATATTTGTAAAATAAATAATAAGGCATTTGTTTATTTCGCAGGTATAGGCAGTTTTGTAAATGTTACATATGAAACTCCAAGAAGACTAAAAGAAAAATATGGTAGAACTGCATATATCATTTATGCACTTAGGCAATTTACAGGTAGATTAAAGACTTATAATATAAAATATGAAATAGATGGAAAGAAATATGGCGGAAATTATTCATTTATTTTTATAACAAATTCATCCTCAGTCGCGGGTGTTAACGATATTTATCCTGATGTAAAATTAGATGATAATAAATTTGAAGTATTACTTTGTGATATAAAATCAAAGATGTCTTTATTAAAATCATTATCTATGCTAAAAAAGAAGGATATTAGAACAATACCTAATTTACAATATTATAAAACTGATAATATAAAGATTATTTTTGATAATGTTCCAAATGAGTCTTGGTGCTTAGATGGTGAGGAAATGAAGCATAATCAAAGAAGTTTTAATTTTTATATTTCGAAAGAGATAAACGTATTGGTACCAAAGGTTAACATAGACAAATTGTTTGTTTAATAGGAGTAAATTATGAATTACAGTATAGCATTTTTATTTATATTATTTATAATGTATTCTTTTGTAGGATGGTCAATTGAGGTAGTAGGGATTTTAATAACAAAGGGTAAGTTTGTAAATAGAGGATTTTTACTTGGACCATATTGTCCAGTATACGGATTTGGTGGGATATTAATGGTATTACTATTATCTAGATATATTGATGATGTTATTACATTATTTATAATGTGTATCTTACTATTTTCTATATTAGAATATATTACTAGCTTTATAATGGAGAAACTTTTTAATGCTAGATGGTGGGATTATACTAAGTATAAATTTAATATAAATGGAAGAATTTGTTTAGAAACAATGGTTCCATTTGGCTTTTGTGGAATATTTTTTATGTATGTAGTAAACCCTTTTCTTATCTCCTTAATTAATAAAATACCAGATGTAATATTAATAATAACATCATTAATATTATTTGTATTACTTGTTATAGATATATCAATATCATCTAATACTATGATAAAAATAAAAGGAACAATAAAAAATGTAAAAAAGGATAATACTGAAGAAATTACTAATAAGGTTAAAGAGTTAATTATGCAAAAAGGTTACATTAAAAATAGAATTATAAAAGCATTTCCTAAATTAAAGGTAAAATAGATTAGTATATTATCTTTTTTTATGTTTAAAATAAAAAAAGGTGATAATATGGGTAATTCAATATGGAAAAAAAACATAAGACAATTAGAAAATGACAAAATTGATGAAAAAAATATTGATGTACTTATTATTGGTGGTGGACTTTCCGGCATAAGTACGGCATTTGAACTGAGAAATTCAAATTTAAATATATGTTTAATAGAAAGTAATAATATAGGAAGTGGTGCAACCTCACTTACAACAGGTAAGGTAACCTATCTTCAAAATACAATATATACTGACTTAGAAAAAGTCCATAATTTTGATATATCTAAAAAGTACTTAGAGTCGCAGTTATATGCATCAAAGATATTAAAAGATAATATAAAAAAGTATAATATAAACTGTGATTATATTCAAAATGATTCATATATATTTTCGTATAAACAAGAGGATAAGTATAAGATAGATGGTGAATATAATATACTAAAAAAAATGAATATAAAATCTCAAATTGTTAATAAATTACCTATACAATTTCCATGCAATTATGCATTAAAGGTGAGTGATACTGCCGTATTTAACCCAGTTAAATATATAAATTCTTTGATAGATATTATAAAAAATAAAGTCAAAATATATGAACATGTTAGAGCACTCAAACTAACCAAAGAAAATGGATATTATATAGTTAATACAACAAGTGGAAATATAAAAGCAAAATATGTTGTAGTATCTACTCAATATCCATTTTTTGTTATTCCAGGTTTAATACCATTTAAAACGCATATAGAAAAATCACATGTAGTCGCATCAAAAATACCTAAAACAAAGACATTTAATGCAATAAGTATAGGAAAGCAAACATACTCTATAAGGTACTATAATGATAAAGAACCATATATAATATTTGCGGGTGAAAGTTACAAAATGTCAAATCATATAGATTATGAACAAAGACAAAAAGAATTAGAAATAAAATTCAAAGAATTATTTAATTTAAATCCCGAATATAGATGGTCAATACATGATATAACATCTAATGATTTACTTCCAATTATAGGAGAAGTTTCAGATAATCTTATAGTATCAACCGCATTTAATAAATGGGGAATGACTAATAGTATATTATCCGGGAAAATAATAAGTGATATTATATTAAAAAATGATAATAAGTATATAAGTTTATTTAATCCTAAAAGAAAAATAACTATAAAAAGGACGATTAATTTTGTAGTTGATACCTTTAGTGCAGGAAAGATATTTTTATTAACAAAATTAAATAAAAATAAGAGTTTTTATAATGATAAAGTAAAATTTGTTAATATAGGTGGAAAAAGCTATGGTATTTATATAGATAATAAAAAAAATAAACACATTGTTAGAAATTTATGCCCACATATGAAGTGTTCATTAGTATTTAATTTTATGGACAAGACTTGGGATTGTCCATGTCATGGTTCTAGGTATGATATAGATGGTAATGTTATAAAAGGACCTAGTTCTTTTGACATAAAAGTAGATAATAAAAATAATATTAATTAAGGAGGAATTATGAAAAAAATAGATTTTAAAAAATTATTCTTTTATATATTTATAACTATACTTATAGGGACTATTCCAAGTGTATTCGTCTTTGGTAATATGAGTTCATATGAACTTTTAAATAAGCCAGCTCTATCACCACCGGGATTAGTTTTTCCAATAGCATGGACAATACTATATATACTGATGGGTATATCTATATATAGGATAATGATGAGCGATAATAAAAGAAAAAATGATGCTAAACTAATATATTTTATACAACTAGTAATTAATGCGCTTTGGACCCCAATATTTTTTGGGTTTAATGAATATTTTTTAGCATTTTTATGGATAATAATGTTAATATTACTTGTAATAACTATGATAATGATATTCTTTAAAATAGATAAAATAAGTAGTTATTTAAATATTCCATATTTACTTTGGTTATTATTCGCATCTTATTTAAATTTTGGTATATTTGTATTAAATTAATAAAAGGGTCCATAATAAAACTGAGGTGTTTACTATGGATTTATTTAAAAATGATATTATAGAAGTAATAGTTAGAAGTATTATTGCAATGACAACGTTATTTTTTATGACAAAATTACTTGGTAAAAAACAAGTATCGGAACTTAGTTTATTTGATTATGTAGTAGGTATATCAATTGGTAATTTTGCATCGGAAATGGCAATTAACTTAGAGGCAGATTTTTTTAATGCACTAGTTGCAATTATAACATTTGGATTAATAGCGTTCTTTATATCAATTCTTACTATGAAGAGTCTAAAAATCAGAAAGTTCTTTATTGGTATTCCTACTATTTTGGTTCAACATGGTAAAATGGTTTATAGAAATATGAAAAAAGCTAAAATGGATGTTAATGATTTACTAGAACAGGCAAGGGGCAGTGGCTATTTTGATCTAAGTGAAATTGAATATGCTTTATTAGAGGCAAATGGTAAAGTTAGTTTTTTACCTAAAGGTGAATATAAAAATATAACCATAAAGGATATGGATTTGAAGGTACAGAAACAAGGATTATGCGCTAATGTAATAATAGATGGTAATATAATGAATGATAATCTAGAAAAAATAAATAAGGATGAGAAGTGGCTTTTACATGAACTAAAGGTTAATGGTAAGGAAGTTAGTAATATTCTTTTAGCTACAGTTGATATTAATGATAAACTTGTTATTTATGATAGATATAATAATGAAGATGTACTAGGAGTACTCGAATAGTTTGACTAAACTAAGTTTTTTTGATAAAATAAGGCACTAACAAAGAGAAGAAATAGGTATTAATTTGTATAAATCAAAGTATTTAATGTTACAAAATTTTAAATATTATTTTGGATATTTTCTGTTTCAATTGAAAGTAGGAATAATTATGATAGAGGTAATAGATTATAATAGTATCGCACATAAATTAAGAAAGAGAAAGGAAATTCATAGTAGTGAAAGTGATATTTGTTTTTTTTCAAATGATATTACAAAAGTTTATAAAATATTTAAAAGTGAACTTGATGCTTATGAGTTAACATTAAAAAATGAGAAACTTAAATTATTAGAAAGTAAGAAGATAAATAGTAGTATAGTTATACCTGATGCTAAAATAATTAATCCAGATTTAGTAGGTACCAGAGAAAATTATATAGATGGATTAGATTTATGTTATATTACACTTTTATATGAGATTGAAGATGTATTAAATATTTTACTAAATATATCAAAAGACTTAGAATCAATTCATCAAAATGATGGTATTATTTTATCGGATCTTAATTTTTTTAATATAAGAATTGATGAATCCAAAAAACATTACTTTCTAGATGTACTTTCTTATTCTATAGATGGTATACCCAGTAATCGTATATGTACTTATGTTGCTGAATATTTAAAGAGTAAAAGGGTGAAAGTAAAGGCATCGATAAATAATGATAAAATATCATTTTTAATGGAGACTATATCTTTATTAATGGATGAAGATTTCTTTTACATAACAAACTATGAATTTGATAGGGCTTCAGAAAAAATAAAATGGTTAAAGAAATTAAAGGATGTATATATAGATTTAAAAAATCATTATGTACCAGAAGTTCCGTATTTACATGAGTTAATAAAATAAAAACTAAGTTGTATATAAAATGTAGACTATGAAAAAATGAAGTGAACCCCTTTTTGGACACTTTAAAAAAAGACTAGTTTAATGTAAAATAACATCTCAAAGAAAGGAGATGTTATTTTTATGGGAAAAAATAATAAATATACTAACGAATTTAAGAAAAAAGTTATCGAAGAAT
>JAGBAW010000031.1 GCA_017938725.1 Bacilli bacterium
AAGTAAAAAAGGTATTGACAACTAATAAAAAAATAAGTATACTTAAATAGTACTTATTTTTGATGCAGGTGTAGTTTAATGGTAGAACCTCAGCCTTCCAAGCTGACTACGGGAGTTCGATTCTCCTCACCTGCTCCATTGGGAAATCTGTCCGAACTTTTAAAGTTAGGACTTAAATATATAAGTATCAATTTCTAAAAGAAGTTGGTACTTTTTTAATGTTTAAGTTTAGAAAGGATAGATTTTATGATTAGCATTACTACTAAAGAATTAGAAATTGAAATTGATTTAAAAAAGAAAATTGAATTTATATGTGATTTTTGTAATACAAAACCTACTATTATAAATGGAAATATTAGAAATATTAATAAATCAAATTTAAGTTATGTAGAACCTCATAGAATTATTATTAAAGGTATTACATTTCTTGCATTTAATTATTCTAAAACTTTATATGTTGGTAATCTATCAAATAAATTAGAATTAAAGGATTTAGAAACCTTTATTAAACAATTAAACTAAATATAAGTAATTTGTACTAACTTCTTTCAAAAGTGTCTTAAAACTGGCAAAAAATGGCATTATGTCTTGACTTTTAAATAAAATAATCTATAATAGACAAGCAAGAAGTAAGTTTTATGTTTATGGGGGTGATAAATATGAAACTTAGTTTATTTAGTGAAATTATATTATATAAAATTTTAAGAGGTGTCAAAGACATATAATTGCTTTATGGTCTTTGTCGCCTCTTTTTTAGTGACAAAGAAAAAAAGGAGGATAAAATTTATGAATGAAGAAAAGAAAATTGCAGGTATTTATATAAGAGTTTCAACTGAAGATCAAGCACGTGAAGGATTTAGTTTACCAGAACAAGAAAAAAGACTTCGTGCTATGTGTGAATTTAAAGGTTATGAAATTTATAATGTTTATAAAGATGCTGGATTAAGTGCAAAAACTGGAAATAAAAGACCTGCATTTGAAGAATTAAAAGAAGATATAAAAGCGAAGAAATGTAATACTATTGTTGTACTAAAATTAGATAGGCTTACTCGTAGTGTCTATGATATGGAAGATATAATGAAATTTTTAGAAGAAAATAATGCTTATTTAGATTGTGCTAATGATGATATAAATACTACAAGTGCTAATGGAAGAATGGTTGCAAGATTACTTACAACAGTTAGTCAAAATGAAATAGAAAGAACAAGTGAAAGAACTAAAATAGGATTAGCCGGTGCAATTAAAGCTGGTAATATTCCACATAAAGCCCCTTTTGGATATAAACACGTTAATAAAAAACTTGTACCAGATGAGGCAACTAAAGACCAAATAATTAGAATATTTAATCTATATCATCAAGGTAATTCATATCAAACTATTGCTAATTTATATAACAAAGAAAAAATATTTGGTAAAACAAATTGGTGTGATTCTACTATATTAAAAATACTTGAAAATGAAATATATAAAGGAGATTTTGTTCATGGTAAAAGAACAAATAATCCAACTTATTATGAAAATGTAGTTGAGCCAATAGTATCAAAAGAATTGTGGGAAGAATGCCAAGTACAAAAGAAAAAGAATTCTAGAAATTATAAACGAGATAAAGAATATTTGTTTTTACAAAAACTTAAATGTCCTAAATGTGGAAGAATATTAGGTGGGAATGCAACAAGAAAGAAAAATGGAAATATTTATTATTACTATCAATGTCATAATTGTAAAATATCAATTAAAGAAAAAGATATTGAAAAAGAATTTGATAATTTTATAACTGAAATACAAGAATATGATTCTATTGTTAATCAAACATTACTTCCAATGATTAAAACAAAATTAAATAATCCAAAAGAAAAATTACAAAAAGAATTAAATGAACAAAATAGTAAACTTGAAAGAATTAGAAAAGCATATATTAATGGTTTATTTACTATTGAAGAATATGATATAGAAAAAGAAATTGTTGAAAAAACAATTAAACATTTAGAAGAAAAAATAATAGATTGTGATATATGTAATGAATTAAGATTCACACCAGAAGATATTTTAATTAAAAGAGATTTAGATTATATAAATCAAATAATCTATCCTAATGAATATGAAGAAAATACTTATATGTGGAAAGATTATACACGAGAAGAAAAAGCAGATTTAATAATGAGATATATTGATTATGTAGAAATAGAATATTATGGAAATAAACAAGTAAGAATTAGAGAAGTATATTTTAGAGAAAGTATTTGTAAACCTTGTAATGAATTATATGATGCAGGATTTCTTGCTAAAACTGATTATGCAATTCTAGGTAATATAGTAACTAAATTAAGATTTAGTGAATATCTACCTATGGAAAAAGTTAGTGAAATAGTATTTACTTTAAGACAATATTACAATGTAGGTTATTTTGAAGCAACATATTATTATGATAATAAGGTAATGTTCTTCAATGATTATCAAAATAGAAATATCGTAAGAATATTCCCAATAGAAGATTATAGAAAAATGGATAAACTAGATAGAATTGAACTTGGAGTAATTTATATAAACAATGATGAAAAATATTTAATAGAAAATAACGAAGATTTGTTTACTACTATTCCAGAAAGAACAAATTGTAAAATATTTGAACTTGATGAAGAAACAAAACAAAAAAGAAAAGAAATAGAAAAACAAATTGAAGAGATGAAATTAAATAATAATGGATAGAATTTTTTGTTAACTTTTTTCTAAAAAAAGTTATAACAAACGTGGCACGTTTTGTGAGTTTACTCATGAAAGTGGCGATAGTTTGTAAATAAAATTATGAAAATAATTTGCTTACTTTAGTTTGTAAATGTTTGAATAATTTTCTAAAGATAAAATAATATGCAGTGCATAATGTTTTATCTTATGACTTATGTAGTTTTACTCTATTACGAAGTTTTAGAGTATTACGAAATAAGGCAAGCGGATTATAAGGTTGCTTAAACCTTATCCCCCCATATTTTGATATAAACAAAGTGTTGTCAAAATATATAGGGGGTTAGAAATTTTGACGACACAAAATAACCTACTATAAATAGTAGAATTCCATTCTGTAAAGGGGGTAAAAAATTATGGAAGAATTATCATATTCATTACATTTAAGTAATGATAAAAACAAATCTAAAAAAGCAAGAAGAAGTGCAAAAAATACTGAAACAGGAACCACTTCTCTATCTAATAATGCAATACAAAATCATCAACAACTTTCAAAAGTTGATAAACATAATTTGAGAAAATATGATGAACAGCAAGAATTGATTTACACGATTAAAGGAACTTCTTCTATTGTTGAAGATACCAAAAATTTGTATTTAGATTTGTTTGAAGAGGCAAGAAAAAAGTATAATGATAAACAAACTAGAAATGATAGAAAAATAGAAAATTATTTTAATCATATCTCAAATGATAATAAAAGAGATCTTGCTTGTGAAATTATAATTGAACTTGGAGATATGGATTTTTGGTCTGATAAAGATGATAAATTTAAGAAAAGAATGACAGATGTTTTTAAAGAACAAATACTAGATTTAGAAGAAACTGTCCCAAATTTTATGATAGCAAATGCAACGATACATTTTGATGAATCTAGTCCACATTTACATATTGTTGGTGTTCCTTTTAAAGATGGAATGAAAAATGGAATGGAAAAACAAGTTGGTAAATCTGATGTATTTACAAAAGTTAGTTTAAAAAATATTCAAGATAAAATGAGAGAATATTGTATTAATTCATTCAATAGAATTTATCATTTAAACTACACTCTTAAAGAAAAAGAAGAAGGAAGAAACATTGATATTAATGTTGCTAATATGAACGAATATAAAAAATTTAAACGAGAACAAGAAAAATATAAAAAGCAACTTAAAGAATTAAATAATAAAGCAGATGAATTAAAAAATAAATCTAACGAGATAAATGATATTATTGATAGTTTAAAACCAACAATAATGAATAAAAATAACTTCACTATTTCAAATGAAGATATTAATAAAATTAAAAAATATATTGAACAAACAAATGATACTACTTCTAATTTAAGAGATGCAAATTCTATAAATATTATCTTAAAAAAATATGAAGATGATATAAGAGAACACTCTAATGAAGTTAGAAATTTAAATAAAAAGATAAAAACTCGTGATGAAAGAATAGAAAAATTAGAAGATGACTTAGATGATGCCAATGATACTATTGATGAATTAGAAGAAAAAGTATTTAACTTGCAAGAGGCATTAAATTATTTTAGAGAATTATGGAATAAATTTATAGAGTTCTTACAAAATAAATTCTTCTCTAATAATAAGTATGATGAACTTATTGAGGAATTACACGAAGAAGAAATTATTGATGATAACGATTTAAATAAAATTCAAAATGAATATAGTAGTTATTATAGTAAAGATGATGATTTAGAAAGATAAAACGAGATATTTGCAAATTAGCATTTATCTCGTTTTGCTACTTATTAATTTTAGAATCATTAGTTCTGTTAAGTATATAATCAATAGAATATTTACTATATTTAGATAGACTAATTAATATTTCACAATTAATTAAATTTTCTCCTCTTTCATAACTACCAAGTGAGGAAAATGAGCAATTCAATTCTTCTCCAAGAGTTCTTAATGATAATCCTAAATTATTCCTTATTTCTTTAAGTCTATTACCAATAATTTTTAAATCTAAATTAGTTGGATTTTTAATATTTTTTCTAGTATCAGTAAATTTTAGCATATAGTCTATATTAATTTTATAAAAATCAGCTAATTCTACTATTCTTCTTGTAGGTATAGGAATCTTATTATTTTCCCATTCAGAATAAGTTGATTCATTAACTTTTAAATATTTAGCAATATCTTTAGATTTTAAATCTTTTTCATCTTTTAAACTTTCTAAACGATTTTCATTAATATCATTCATTGAACATCACCTTATGTATTTAATTTTCCCATTTAAAATAGTGATATTCACATTTCTTCTCTAATTACGCACAAAATGTGTTATAATTAAATTGTAGTATATCTTTAGACATTGGAGGTGTTGTATGAGTAAGAAAAAAGATGATGATAATAAATTGTTTGAAAAATTATTAAAATTAAATATTAAATATGCTATTGAAGATTCAAATATTAATATGAGTATGATAGAGATTAGAATAAAGTATTATCAAACATTAATAAATCATTTAGAAGGTAATAAACCTTTATTCTTTCAAAAGAAAAAACTTATAGAATATAATAATAAGTTAGAAGAATATAACAATAAAATTAATGAATTATATATTGAATTTCATGAAGAAACAAAATTATTAGAAAAATTATATGAACAGATTTAAAAAATATATTCAATTATAAATAAATGACAATTTGTGCTATAATATGAGAAACAGATAAATTGTAATTTGTAGTAATGATAGGAGTTGTTAATATGGCTAGATTAAAAATTGTTGGTATTATAAAAGAAAATGATATTATTAAGTATCAAAAATATAATACAAATAAGAAAATAACTTCAATTAGCAATGATAAAGATAATATACAAATAAAAGCAATTCCAGTTTGTGTATTCTTAATAATATTATGTAATGTAGTTTTATTTGTTAAATTATTTAATAGTACTATATCAATAAAACCAATTTTTATTATTATAGGAGTTTTGATAGGATTCATGCTATTAATTGTTCATGAAATTTTACATGGAATTGTTTATCCAAAAGATATTAATGTTAATATAGGATTTATAAAACCTATAACATTTGTAGCATTAGCATCTTATCCTATGAATAAAAAAAGATTTATCGTAATGTGTTTATTGCCATTTATATTAGGAATAATTCCGATGTTAGTTTTAGTATTAACAAATAATTCTATAATATGTAGTTTAAGTTTGGGTATGATGTATATTGGGATAATATCCCCATATCCAGATGTATATAATGTGTTTCAAGTTATTAAGAAAGTCCCTAAAGGTAAAAAAGTATTGTTTTATGAGAATACATTATCATATATAGACTGAACATAATATTTTTAAAATTATGAATATTTTAAATTACAATTTATCGATTAGATACAAATTAAAACAAGATAAATTAAAATTATCTTGTTTCTTTTTTTATAAGTTTAGCATGTAAAACTACTTTTTCATTATCATTATAACAAGTTGATAAAGTTAAAATTTTATCATTTTCACTTAATGATGTATTGAAATTGTGTGCACTACGATTTATTAACATTGAAGTCCAATTAATAAATTCTTCATCAGAATTAAATTCAGTTTTAATGTAATCGCTTGTTGTTGGTATATGATAAACACTAAATACTTGCCATAATGTATTTTCGGATTCGGTGGATAATTTTACAATATAATTATCAGAATTGTTTAACCATCCACTTTTTAAGATATTTTTTAAAGATCCAAACATAGTAGTATCTAATCTACCATGTGCATATATAATTGTATTTTTAGATAATGAATTCATATTATTTCTATAATCTAAAAATACCCATCCAGCACTATTATAAGATTTATCAAAAGAATGTGTTAAATAATATTTGTTATCTTTAGCTTGAACAAATGGATAATTAATATTAGTTCCATTAACTTGTATCCAACCTTTAGTGTTAGAATTAATTTTTTTTAATTCATTAAAATTGACATTAATTAAATTCATCTTTATATAATCCCAATAAGGATTAGCTTTAGGTATTTCTTCAACTTGTTCAATTATTTCAACATCTTCAGTTTCTTCAACTTCTTCAATTTCTACTATTTCTTGGATTTCGTCGAGTTGTTTGTCTGTTTTATTGGAATCTATCTTCCAATTTATAATATCTTTGATTGAAATAATTAGAAAGATTAAGCAGATTAAAATAATAATCAAAATAATAATGTTTTTCCATTTTAGTTTTTTTCTTCTCTTTCGCATTATACCACCTAATAATATAATAACACTTTTTCGGTATTTTTTATCATTGTATATATGTAAATTTTAAGTTTTAGTGTATAATAATATTAGATAGAAAACTATTAATAGTAGGAGGAAATAAATGAAAAAATATAGATTTTTATTTGTAATAGCAATTGCAATGTTTATTATACTACCATTTAAAGTATCGGCTATGGAGATATATGTAAAGACTTTGACAGGGAAAAATATCACTTTAGAAGTTGAATCATCAGATACTATTGAGGCAGTTAAAGCTAAAATTCAAGAAAAAGAAGGAATACATCCAGAACAACAAAGGCTTATCTTTGGAGGTAAACAGTTGGAAGATGGAAGAACTTTAGCAGATTATAGCATTCAAAAAGAAAGTACACTTCATTTGGTTTTAAGATTAAGTCAAAATTTAAAAGTAAAATATAATATCACAAATTTAAATGTAACAACAGATAATGTTACTGATGATGGAGTTTTAGGGGATAATAGTTATCTAGTATCAGGAGATAAGGACTTTACCGCAAAATTAGAGGCAATTAATGGATATGAATTACCCAATTTAATTAATGTTAAAATAAATGAAAATATAGTTGATACCGAAAAATATTCTTATAATTCTGAAACTGGTGAAATTTTTATAAGTAAAGATTTAATTGATGGGGATATTGAAATAGATGCAAGTGCTGTAAAAATAGAATATAAAGTTATCTTTGATGCAAATGGTGGTACATTCAAAAATGATGTAAGTACTATAAATATAGAAGATATTATTAATTTTGATTATGAAACATTTGAAAAACCTACAAGAGATGGTTATAAATTTATTGGATTCTATACAAATGACAGTAAATCATATTATGATGTTATGAACTCAGAAGCTGGAATTGAAGAAGATACAACTTTCTATGCAAAATGGGAAGAAAATTCAGCTATTGCACCATCAATACCAGAAGAAAAAAATCCACCTTCACCATCAATTTCAGAAGAAGAAAATCCTAAAACATTTGATAGTATTGGTACAAGTATATTTATGGGGATAATATCATTTATTGGACTAATTGGTGCAACGATATATTTAAAGAGAAAAAAAGCAAGGGTTTAGAAACTTTAAATTTTATAAATTACAATTTGTAGATTAGTTTGCAAGATTAAGAGAATATGATAAAGATAGAAAACACACTTCTCTATCTTTTTTTTGCAAATTATATTGAATAAAATTTTAAATATGGTAAAATATTAATAGAAATTGATATTGAATTATTAATTTCTCAAAAGCGAGAAAAAGTTTGAAATAACTTAACCAATCGCTCCAGAAGCAAAAATCGTCGCACCAAAGCGATGTTAATGATTAAATCAATCAGAAATGATTGATTTTTTTGTCGTTTAAGAAAGGTGTTGATAATATATGAATAATGATAAGAAAATTGCTGGTATTTTTATTCGTGTA
>JAGBAW010000032.1 GCA_017938725.1 Bacilli bacterium
AAAGTGGTAGAAAAATGTCAAAATATAAGTAATTTTAGATATTAAAACCCTAAAATTGCTATTTTTTTGCTCTTTTGTGGGTGATATAAAAGGCTGTATGACAAAGTCGGTTTAAAAAACCGACTTTGTCAACAGCCTGAACAAAATTATTACTATTTTGTTTTTTCTTTTATATTAACCAGTTTAAATGCTTCAGATATGCTATTTGTATAAGATCTAACAAGACCTCCAGCACCAAGTTTAATACCACCAAAATATCTTATAACAACCGCAAGTATATTTGTAACTTTCTTCTTTTGAAGTACATTTAAAATAGGTCTACCCGCAGTGCCAGATGGTTCACCATCATCAACTGCTTTTTCTTTTCCATCTATTATATATGCGTAGCAAATATGGGTACATTTTTTATATTCTTTTTTTAAATTATTAATAATATCATTAACATTATTAACATCATCAATATATATGAGTTTAGTTATAAATCTAGACTTTTTAATAATTATTTCATTTTCAACATTTTTATCAATTATATACATAAATTTCACCTAAAATAATTATACTATAAAATATTTTACAATGCATAAAAATATGGTAAAATAATGTAAGTATGGGTGATATTATGGATATTATAAAACAAAAACTTTCACTTTTACCAAAGAAACCAGGTTGTTATCTTATGAAAGATAATACTGGAACAATTATTTATGTTGGTAAAGCTAAAATATTAAAAAATAGAGTAACTAGTTATTTTAGAGGAGAAAAAACTGGTAAAACAAAAGCACTTGTTTCTAATATAGTTGACTTTGAATATATAGTGACAGAATCAGAAAAAGAAGCATTTTTACTTGAAATAAATTTAATTAAAAAATATGATCCAAAATATAATATTATTTTTAGGGATGATAAAACTTATCCATATATTGCGATTTCTTTCGATAAATATCCAAAACTTGAAGTGGTAAGACCAAAAAAAAGAAAAGTAAAAAAAGGTACTAAACTATTTGGACCATACCCGAGTGCATATGCCGCTAAAAATATAGTTAATATGTTAAATAGAATATATCCACTTAAAAAGTGTAAAAATTTTGAAGATAAACCTTGTCTTTATTATCATATTGGGGAATGTTTAGGATATTGTCAAAATAAAATAGATAAAGAAAAAACAGATGAAATGGTAAGAGAAATTACATCTTTCTTAAATGGCAATTATACACAAATAAGTAAGAAATTAAAAGATGATATGATGGAAGCATCTAGTAAACTTAATTTTGAAAAGGCAAAAGAAATAAAAGAATTACTTGATTATATAGATAAAGTACTTGAAAAACAAAAAATAGATTTAACAGATAATATTAATAGAGATATATTTAACTATTATGTAAGTAAAGATTTTATTTCTCTTCAGGTATTACATTTAAGAGGAGGAAATCTTACTTCAAGAAATAGTTATATATATGAACTTAATGAGGAAGAAATTGATGTATTTAATAACTTTATTATATCTTTTTATGAAGGTAGTAATGATATTCCAAAAGAAATATTAGTACCTGATCTTGCCTCTAATGAACTTTTAAGTGAAGTATTAGGTATTAAAGTAACTAAACCAACTAGAGGACCTAAAAAGAAATTAGTAGATATGGCATATGAAAATGCAAAAATAAAACTAAATGAAAAATTTGATCTAATTAAAAATGATTTAAATAGGAGTGTACACGCTAACGAAGAATTATCAAAATTACTAGGTATTAATATTCATAGAATTGAATCATTTGATAATTCCCATTTATTTGGAAATTATACCGTAAGTGGTATGATTGTATTTGTAGATGGAAAAGCATCTAAAAAAGATTATAGAAAATATAAGATAGTAGGAGATGCAAAAGATGATTATCACTTAATGATGGAAGTTATGGAAAGAAGATATTCAAGGGTCATAAATGATAATTTAGTTAAACCAGATTTAATATTAACAGATGGTGGAATAATTCAGATTAATGCATGTTTAGAAGCACTTGATAATTTATGCTTAGATATTCCAGTTTATGGAATGAAAAAAAATGATAAACATAGGATATGCGCCCTTGTTAATAAAGATGGAGAAGAAATTGAAATAGAAAAAAATAGTGATTTATTTCACTATTTAGAAAAGATAAGTGAAGAAGTTCATAGATTTACTATTAATTATCATAAAGATATTAGAAGTAAGGGCGCGCTTACATCTAAATTAGATAATATACCTGGAATAGGTGAGAAAAGAAGAAAAGAGTTAATAAAAACATTTAAAACATTAAAAGGAATAAAAGAATCAAGTGATGATGAACTTGAGAAAATATTACCAAAAAATGTTATAAGTGATTTAAGAGAATATTTTAAGGATGATCAAAAGTAATAAATATATCTTGAAAAAAAGTAAAATTTATGATATTATGAATATGTCAAGGAAACTTGAATAAAATAAAAAAGGGAACATTCAGTTTTTGCTAGTTGAATGTCTACCCTGTTTAATCAAAGAGACATTTAATTCAAATATGAATTAAGTGTCATTTTTTTATAACTACTATCATAATGATAAGGAGAAATAAAATGATAGAAAGATATCTAAGAATTTTTATAATAAAAATTCTTTTCTTCATTTTTATCAAACCTCCTCTCTTTTGTGAGATTTGGTAGACACTCAACAACTGATATTTCCTAGATAAAGTATACTACAAGTAAATTTATAAAACAAGCGAACATTATAAAATTAATTTAATAATTAAGATGATAAATAGTGATTTATCTTCTTTTTTTTGATATAATAATTATCGTTGGGTGATATATATGAAATTTTATGAAACAATAAAAAAATATGAAAATGAGAATATTACTATATATTGTGATATGGATGGTGTACTTGCAGAGTATGATATAGGCAATTTTGATTATAAAACAATAAGACCATTAATGAGTAATATAACTAAGATAGAAAATTTAATGAAACAAGATAATATAAGTGTTAAGATTCTATCAATATGTAAGACAAATGATATAATTAATGATAAAAAAGTATGGTTTAAAAAATATATGCCGTTCTTAAAAGAAGAAGATATGATTTTAATATCAAAGGAATTAACTAAATATAGTGACTATTCATCAAAGGAGATAAAGAGTAACTATTTAAAAGAAAATATTAAAGATAAAGAAATAAATATATTAATTGATGATGATAATTCCATAATAAAATATATAATAAAAAATAATAAAGATATAATTGTATTTCAAGTTTCAAGTTTAATTGATTAGGGGGAGTAAGTAGTATGGAAGTTTATACAAAATATTTTGAAAATAATATTGAATTAATGAAAAAATTGGAATATTTACATGAAAAAAAGGTAAAATTAAAAGAATTACTTAAAAACACAAATAATGATGAAAGTTATGTTATTGAATTTTGTGGATTACCAAGAACAGGTAAAAGTGTTTGTACAGAAAAAGTATACTCATTTTTTAAAAATGGTGGATTGAAAGTAGAAAAAGCTGAGGAACCTGCATATATAATAAAAAGAAATATGTCTTTTGAAGAAATACGAAGTATGAATGAACTTGAATTTAATGATAAAACTTTGGAAGTTTCAAGACAAAGTTTAATTGTAGAAAAAAATAAAAACCCAGAAATTATTTTAATGGATAGGGGTGTTATAGATAATTATTTTTGGTATCAGATGATGCATGAAAATAAAACAATAGATCTAGATACATATTTAAGTAAAATATCTGAACTAGATAAAGATTTAGATTCTATAGATCAATTATTTGTTGAGTGAAATAGATACATCAATATTTATAGCAGATTCAATAATGGAAGGTATGAAAAGAAAACTTATTTTAAATAATAAATAATTAAGAGTATAAATAATGATTTATCTTCATTTTTTTGATATAATTGTTTTAGGTGAGTAGTATGGGAAAAATAATGGTAATGAGTGAATCTCTAGCAAATAAAATTGCTGCCGGTGAAGTAGTAGAAAAATGTGCATCTGTAGTTAAAGAATTAATAGAAAATAGTATAGATGCTTTAAGCACAGAAATAAAAATAGAACTACTAGAGTCTGGTGTTAAATCAATAAAAGTAACTGATAACGGATGTGGCATGGATAAAGATGATGCACTTATGTGTTTTCAGTCTCATGCAACTAGTAAGATAAAATCTGAAGATGATTTATTTAATATAAATACATTAGGTTTTAGAGGTGAAGCACTTCCCTCGATTGCGAGTGTATCAGATGTATATGTTAGTTCTTGTGATGGCTCTGATAGTGTCATCTACGAACTGGAAGCAGGTAAACTTATAAATCAAAAATCAGGAGATTTAAGAAAGGGAACAATAATTGAAGTAAAGAATTTATTTTATAACACTCCAGCAAGATTAAAGTATTTAAATAGTCTATATACAGAACTTGCTAATATTATAACCGTTATTAATAGAGCAGCTTTATCTCATACAAATATTAGATTTACTTTAATAAATGATAATAAATTAGTTTTAAAAACTTCCGGTAGTGGTAATTTACTTAAAACTATTAATGATATATATGGTGTTAAAATCTCTAAGAAGATGCTTGAAGTAAGTGGTGAAAATAATGATTATGAAGTGTATGGATATATATCACTTCCAGAAATAACAAAATCAAATAGGAATCATATTATTACTATTGTAAATGGTAGAGTAGTTAGAAATAGTGAACTTAATAGAGTTATAAATGATGCTTATCATAAATATAAATTTGATAATAGATATCCAATAGTTGTACTTAAAATAGATGTTGATCCATCTTTAATAGACGTTAATGTTCATCCATCTAAAATGGATATTAAATTTAGTAATTTTGATGATTTAAAAGAACTTGTATTCGAAAAGATAAAAGAAGC
Source organism: Bacilli bacterium (assembly GCA_017938725.1). Taxonomy (GTDB): domain Bacteria; phylum Bacillota_I; class Bacilli_A; order RF39; family UBA660; genus CAG-433. The sequence continues at coordinate 4,909 of JAGBAW010000032.1, forward strand.
ATTAAATAATCATTTTTTGGCTCCTACTGTTTCAAATGAAATGGTAAAAGTTGATAATGTATTAAATAAGATGGATACAAATGCACCTGTATTACAAGAAGAAGTAAAGGAATATGTATTAGATTTTAGTAGTTCTGATAATATTATTAAGGAAGATGAAAATAATTATAATTATCAGCCAGTAGATATAGTTGATGAACCTAAAAAAAGAGAATTCCCGCAAATGCAACCTATTGGACAAATACTTGGAGTTTATATAGTTTGTCATAGTGAAAAAGGAATGTATTTAATGGATCAACATGCTGCAGCTGAAAGAATAAATTATGAAAAATATAAAAAGGCTATGGCAAATCCTATAAAAGATACAATTAGTATGTTATTTCCAATTAATATAGAATATTCTAAGGATGAATTTCTAATACTAAAGGAACATATAAATATTATTAGAAATTTAGGAATAGATATAGAAGAATTTGGTATGAATTCATTTATTATTAAAGCACATCCTACATGGTTCAAAGAGGGACTTGAAGAAGTATTTATAAAAAATATCTTAGAAAAGATAATAACTATGAATAAAAATTTCGATTTAGAAAGATTTAATGATAGTATATCTGCAATGATGGCTTGTAAAGCATCTATAAAAGCAGGTGATACCATATCTATGGAAGAAATGATAATGTTAATTGAAAAATTAAAAAAGTGCGAAAATCCATTTAACTGTGCACATGGTAGACCTACAATAATACATTATCCAAAATATGAACTTGATAAATTATTTAAAAGAGCAGTATAAGGAGAAAATATGATTAATTCTAAAAATATAATATTTGATACTGATTTATTTAATGAAGCAGATGATTATTTTGCACTTACTTATTTATTAAAAAAGAAGGAATTATTTAATGTAAAAGCAGTAGCTATATCTCCATTTAAACATTCTAAATATGATTATAGTATCTCCCAGTCAATAGAAGATAGTTATAATGAGGCTATAACTATATATGATTTGCTTGGAATTAAAGATAAATCTAATATATATAAAGGCTCCATAGATTATTATGAAAATGGCTATATAGAAGATAATGATGCAGTTAATAAAATAATAGAACTAGCACATACTCTTGATTCAGTTTATATAATAGCTGTAAGTGGTTTAACTAATATAGCACTCGCAATTAAGAAGGATCCAAGTATATTAAATAAAATTAAGGTAATATGGCTTGGTAGTAATTTTCTTTTTGGAAGTAATCAGGATAGTAATTTTAGAAGGGATGTACTTAGTGTAAAGACTGTATTCGAATCTAGAGTAGATTTAACGGTTATTTCGGCATCTCCGATATCATCAAATTTGCTTGTTTCAATATATGAAATTGAATCTAAGTTAAAAGGAAAAAGTGATATAGCTGATTACTTATATTATAGATTTAAATATAAGGCACATGGAATTGATGAAAGATGGCCACTATATGATGTAGCAGCAGTTGCATATCTAGTAAATGAAGACTGGTTTAGTTTAATTAATATAAGTTGCCCATATATAGATTACGATAATAAATTTATTTTTACAAATGGGAGGCATAATGTTAAATTTGTGTCGAATTTAAATGCAAAGAAAATACTTGATGATATGTTTAAAACAATTATTCAAAATTAATAATATAATCAATTATAAGAAAGTCTTTAATATATGATTATTCAAATATAAATATAAAAATATGACAAATAATGACAATTAAAAACACATTAATATACTAAAATATATATGGTGATTATAGTGTTAGATACAATCAATAATTTTATATGGTTAATTGCAGGTTTTTTAATTGTTTTTTCAGGGTTATATTTTTCTTTTGCCTTAAAAGGGGTACAATTTAGATTTACTAAGATGTTTAAAAGTTTATTTAGTAATAAAGATTCAAAAGGTGTAAAACCATATCAAACTTTAATGATGGTTTTAGCGGGTCGTATTGGGGTAGGTAGTATCGCAGGTGTTGCACTTGCAATATATTTAGGTGGGCTTGGATCTATTTTTTGGATGTGGGCAACTGCATTTATTGGTGCATCTAATAGTTTTGCAGAAACAGTACTTGGAATTATATATAAGGAAAAAGACGAAGATAATATTTATAAAGGAGGCCCTAGTTATTATATAAAGAGAGGCTTAAATAATAAATTTTTAGGTGGAGTATATGCAGTTATAGTTATATTTAGCTACATAGGTGGTTTCTTAAGCATTCAGTCAAATACAATAACTAAATCTATAAATGAAATAACTACAGTTTCACCAGTAATTATAGGAATTATTATTTCAATAGTTACATCATTTATTATATTTGGTGGAATTAAAAGAATTGCAAGTACTGCAAGTAAAATAGTACCATTTATAACAATTAGTTATGTATCAATTGCACTCTATATATGTATTACGAATATAGAGATAATTCCAGTAATATTTAAAACTATAGTTCAAGATGCATTTCATTTTAAACCTTTTATAAGCGGATTTTTAACTACTATGATAATAGGAATACAAAGAGGTATATTCTCAAATGAAGCAGGTCTTGGTACAGGAGCAATCGCATCTTCTACTGTAGAAACAAAAGATTCTATATCTCAAGGATACCTTCAAATGATTGGAGTTTATATAACAACATTATTAATATGTACTTCAACTGCAATAATAATATTAACTTCACCATATAAAAGTTTAGTATTAAATGATGCAAATGGAATAGAAATTACACAGTTCGCATTCTCTTATCATTTAGGTGATATTGGTAATTATTTGGTTTTTATATCAATTATTTTGTTTTCTTTTACAACTATATTAACTGGTTATTATGATGGTGAAGCAAGTTTAAAATATTTCTTTAAAAATGTGAAGAAAAGATATTTATTATATTTAAAGTTATCAACTATAATAATACTATTTTTAGGATGTATGATTTCATCTACAACTTTATGGAATTTTGTTGATATATTAGTCGCATTTGAAGCAATTATAAATATATATGCAATATTTTCACTTAGAAAAGAAGTAGAAAATAGATTAAGAAATGCAAAAGTTAAAAAAACTTGATAGTTTAAGTAAAATATGTTATATTAAATATGCATTGAATTTAATTCTTTGCATATAATATTAATGACTACTATTTATAGTAGTTAAAAAAGTGGTGAACCCAGCCATAAGTTGGGACTTAAAAAAGCGGTGAACCCAGCCATAAATTGGGACTTAAAAAAGCGGTGAACCCAGCCATAAATTGGGACTTAAAAAAGAATTAGAGATTTATTCTCTAATTTTTATATTTTTATATTGACAAACCTATGTTCGTATAGATATAATTGATGTATAGGGGATGATTATAATGATTTTTAATTTAAAAATAGTAAAGGTTAATCCAAATTACTGTGATTATTTAAGAAGTTTCGATAACAAAGTATCATATAATAACTATGGAAAAGAATTAAGACCATTTATTGGCATTTTATTTAAAATTGATAAATGCGAATATTTTGCACCATTATCAAGTCCAAAACCAAAGCATTTAAATATGAAGAACACAATTGATTTTTTAAAAATAAAAGAGGGTGAGTTAGGAGCAGTAAATTTTAATAATATGATACCTGTATGTTCAAACAATTATGAATTAATTAATTTAAATGGTCAACCAATAACAAGTTTAGAAAAGAAATATCAAAAATTATTGAAAGAACAACTTGCTTGGTTAAATGAAAATTCTATTCAAATAAAAAACAAATCACAAAAGTTATATAATTTATATAAAGGTAACAAATTAAGTAATAATATAAGAAAAAGATGTTGTGATTTTATATTACTAGAAGAAAAATGTATTGAATATAATTCAAAAATAGTTTAGAATATATTTAGTTTTGCGTGGTGAAATATATGATTATTGTAATTACTGGACCAACCGCAGTTGGTAAAACTAAATTAAGTATTGAACTTGCTAAAAAATATAATGCTGAAATAATAAATTCGGATAGTGTTCAAATATACAGAAAAATAGATATTGCATCCGCTAAAGTAACTGAAGAAGAAAAAGAAGGCATTATACATCATTTAATTGATATAAAAAATTATAATGAAGATTATACAGTTTATGATTATCAAATAGATGGAAGGAATGTTATTAGTGAACTTCAAAAACAAAATAAAAATATTATTATAGTAGGAGGTACTGGTCTTTATATAAAAGCTCTTTTATATGATTATAGATTTAATAAGGAAGATAAAAATAATAATTATGATAATTTAACAAATGAAGAATTATATAATAAGATACTTAGTATAAATAATTACTCTAAAGTAGATAAAAATAATAATAGGAGACTTGTTCGTGAACTTATTAATTTAGAAAATAAAACTGAAAATAAAAGTGGAGATAAGTTACTTTATGATGATGTATATTTTATAGGACTTACAACGGATAGAAAATGTCTATATGAAAGAATAAATAATAGGGTAGATGAAATGATTAAAAATGGTTTAATTGATGAGGCAAAATATTTTTACAACCTAGATAAAAATGCTAAGAGTTTGAAAACTGTTATTGGATATAAAGAGTTATTTAAGTTTTTTGATGGAGAATTATCTAAAGAAGAATCAATAGATTTAATAAAGAAAAATAGTAGACATTATGCAAAAAGGCAATATACCTGGTTTAATAATAAAATGACTATTAAGTGGTTTAATGTGGACTTTAATAATTTTGATAATACGATTAATGAAGTAAAATATTATATTGAAAATAAAGAAACTACCTAGAGGTAGCTTTTATTTTATAAAATCATATATAATAGTTGAAAAATTATGTTCGCCATCATTTTTACTAAGTAATTCATCTGTTGATATTAGAAAATAATCATGTTGGATTATATCTTCATTAGTATTTGTTATAGGATCATCCCATGTCAGATCAATATGATACCAAATATCATCTATTTTAACAGCATTCCATGCATGTTTATCGGTAATAACCCTTACATTTTCCAAATTTAACATATTTAAAAATATTGCCATTGCATCTGTATATCCGCTACATACGGCATAACCTTCAAATAATGCCCCAACTGCAGAATCAGAGTTATATGTAGAAGTGCTGTTTTCTTTATTTTTATCATATTTATTAATGCTTGCCAAATAATCATGAAATAATTTAATCTTATCATTTATATTTGAATATGCATTTATATTTAACTTATTAATTATATCATTTAACTCATCATTTATTTTTTTTATATCATTATTAGAATACTTTTTCTCTATTTTAACATCAACTCTTTTATTTATATAATTAGATTCTATAGTTTTAAAAGAATTAAATGGGTGTACTAATTGATTCAAATATGAAAATGTTTTTAGGTCTTTAGATAAATCCTCAATATCATTGAAACAATTTTGATATTTAGAATCGCAATAATATGAAAATTCATTATAGTCATTATTTAATGCAGTATAATATATATTTAATAATTCATTTTTATTTTTAGGATAGAAATTATCAGTGCTTTTTACAAAAGAACTATATTCTGTATATACATATTCATTTGGTTTTAAAGCATTTACATTTGTAACAATATTATAATTTTTATTAAAATATTCATTTATTAAATAATTATATATTTTATCATTGAAAAATATATCATCTATTATAGGTAAACATATTATTAGACATATTATAAATATAATAAATTTTTTCATATTATCACCTATTAAAAGTATACCAATAAATAAAAAAAATATCTATAAAAGATATTATTTATTACTATTTAATTTTTTTGCTATACGAGATTTCTGTCTAGCTGCTTTATTTTTTGTAATTATTCCGCTTTTTAATGCTTTATCTATTCTTTTATTAGCTTCATTGAAAGTTTCCTCACTAGGATTAACTAAAGCTTTTTTTATTGCACTTTTCATAACTGATTTTTTAGGTACATTATTATCTTTTTTTGTTTTATTTACTAAAATTCTTTTCTTTGCACTCTTAATATTTGCCACCTTTTTCACCTCCATGACCATTAACTTTTATAATTTTATCAAATTATAAATAAAAAATCAATAATTATTCTAATATTTGGCAAAAATACTAATGAGGTGAAATTATGAATCATAATATAGATATGTCAAATATAAATGTAAGGACTGATTTAGCTATAGAGGAAATAGATGCATCTGAAAAAAATAAGTTTATAAAAGAGAGCATTTATAATAATATAAAAGTAAGTAGTGTTGAGGTAAATGATAAGAACAAAGATAAATTCATGAAAAAAATTGGAACTTATATAACAATAGAATTTACAGATGCAACAGATTATAATAATAGTAAGAATGTAGAAGAAATATTTATAAAGGAATTAAAAAAAATACTTAAAACTTATAAAATAAATGACGATAATACATGCCTTGTAATTGGACTTGGAAATGATAAAAGTACTCCTGATTCACTAGGACCACTTGCGATAAATGATATTATTGTTACAAATCATTACTTTGAGTTAGGAATTAATGTAGAGGATGGTTTTAGAAGCGTCGCAGCTATTTCACCCGGTACGATGGGTCAAACAGGAATTGAAACATTCGACATAATAAATGCAATTGTAAAAGAAATAAAACCTGATTTTGTGATTGTAATTGATGCACTTAAAGCTTCATCAGTAGATAGGGTAAATAAGACTATACAAATTACAGATGCAGGAATAAATCCTGGTTCAGGAATAGGTAACAATAGAAAAGAAATAAGCAAGGAAGTATTAAATATTCCAGTAATTGCAGTTGGAATACCAACTGTCGTTGATACTATAACTATTGTAAATGATTCAATTAACTATATGACCAGTTACTTTTCATATATGAAAGAAAATATAGATAATCCAAAAGAAAAATTAAAAATAATTAGAACAGATATAAAAAAAGATAATATAAATATAGAAGATAAACAAAAATTATTTGGTATGATAGGTTCATTAAGTGAAGACGAAATAAAAAAGTTTATATCTGAGGTATTAGTTCCCATTGGCTATAATATGATAGTAACCCCAAAAGATATAGATTTTATTATAAAAAGACTATCATGTGTTATAAGTACAGGTATAAATAACGTATTACATAAAAATGTTACTAATTTATAATTTAAAATATATATAATTTATGTAAAATTAATTAATATTCATATTAATCGACATATCTTTTATACATTTATGTTTATTATATGATAAAGGTGATTAATATGAAAAAGATAAATTTAAAAAATAATAATAAAAAAAGGAAATTTCCAATAAAGATAGCAAAATTTCTTTTTTTAATACTAATTTTAGTAGTATCTAGTATTTTTACTATAAAGCATTTAATAAGTAATGACTTAGATATTACAGAAGAAGAATATTTAAATTATTTGCTTAATTCGTCGTATAATAAAAATAAAAGTAATACAACATTTATCATAAACGAAAGTATTAAACTTCTTACCAATATTGATTTATCTAAGCCGAGCACACTTTTATCATCTAATATAAAAAATGCAAATAAAAAAGATGAAAAAAACTATAAAAAAGATGCTAAAGCAAGTGATTATGATTATGATTCAAAAATATATGAAAAAATGACATCATATGTATCTAGTCCATTAACAGAAACGGCAAATCCTGTTATTTATCTTTATAATACGCATCAATTAGAAACATATTCATCCTCAGGACTTGAGAATACTAATATAACTCCTAATGTAATGATGACATCATATTTACTAGCAGAAAAGCTTAATAAGATGGGTATTAATACTATTGTTGAGGATACTAATATAGCAGAATTTATAAGAATATCTAATTTTGAAAGTGATGCTTTTTATGCATCAACTAGGGTATTTTTAAAAGATGTTATGAATAATAAAACCTCTGTTAAGTATTTCATTGATTTACATAGAGATTCAGTCAATAAAGACATATCTACGTGCAGAATTGGTGAGAAAAAATATGCTAGGATTTTATTTGTACTAGGATCATCTAATTCAAAAAGTTTAGAGAATAAAAATGTAATGCAAGAAATAGATAAGATATCTGATGAACTATACCCTGGGTTATCAAGGGGGATATATGAAAAAAGTACCCCAAATTGGCCACTTGTTTATAATCAAGACTTAAATAAAGGTGTATTACTTATTGAAGTTGGTGGCAAAGAAAATACTATGGATGAGGTAATGAATACAACAGAAGCATTAAGTAAAATATTTAGAAAATATATAAAGGGTGATTAATATGAAAATAAAACCTAAAAAGATATTTAATACAATTGTTTTTTGTTTGTTTG
>JAGBAW010000033.1 GCA_017938725.1 Bacilli bacterium
AGAATACAAAAAACTTGTAGAAGATTGGATACTATTTTATAACAATGATAGATTAAAGTCAAAAAAGAAATCAAATTAATGATTTCTTTTACTATAAACTAGTTTTTTATTTTTGTGAACTATTTGGGGTTCACTTCAAAACTGCTAGTTTTTGTTTGTATTGATATATAAATGTGTTATATTGTAATAGTTAAGTTTATTACTAACTATTTCTTTTACTCAAAGAGTTGTTGTATTTCTCTCTCTCGGGCACCATTGAGAAATCTATTCTAACTTTTGTTAGATTTAAGCATATAGTATCAACTTCAAAAGAAGTTGATTTTTTGCATTTAAGAAAAGAAGGATAGAATTAGATGATTAAATTAAAAAAAGAATTACATTTTGATGAAGAATTAAAAAAAATGGAATTTATATGTGATTTTTGTAATACAAAACCAACAATTGTAAATGGTAGTATCAAAAACATAGAACACATAAATTTAGACTATGCAGAACCTCATAGAGTTATTATTAATGGTATTACTTTTCTAGTTTTTAATTATTCTAAAACTATATATGTTGGAAGTCTTGAAAATTCCATAGAAATAAAGGATTTAGAAAGTTTTATTAAATTATTAGATTAATTGTATTAAATCATATCAACTTTTTTCAAAATCGCCTTTAAATAGGCAAAAAATGGTAACAACAAAAATTGACAATTATATGTAAATATGATAGAGTAAATAATGCAAATTTGGAAAAGGAAGAAAAGATATGTCTACAAATCAAAATAGTACTGATAATATTGTAAAAACACTTATCGGCGCTAGTCGGGAATATGTTACAGTATATCCACAAAATTTTAAAAAAGGACATGGAGGTAGCTTGTCAGTAAAAATTGTTCTTCCTTGTTATTGTCAAGCTCATTGCTCTTTTTGCTTCAATAATCTCACATCTGAAACTCAAAAACATGATTATGAGCAATTTTTTGATAATTTACCTAAAACACTTGAAATGATTTTTAATAATATTGGAGATAGACCAATTACTTTAGATATTACTGGAAACGAACCAACATTTGATATTAAAGTTTTCTCAAAATTTATGAGTATTATTGAAAAATATAAATTTAAAGCTGATAAGATAGTATTAACTACAAATGGATATAATCTTGAAAAATGTTTAATTGATATGGCAGGAATTGTAGATGTTGTTAATATTTCTGTACATCATTATGATTATATAAATAGACAAAGTATATTTTGTACACCATATATTCCTGATGATGTGAGTTTAAAAAGAATTATTGAAATTCTTAAAAATAATGGTACAACATGTACTGCTGTTGCAGTATTATATAATAAAATAGAAAATTTTGAAGATTTTTATAATAATTTTATTTCGTGGGCAATAAATCTTGGCTTTAAAGATGTCAGAATGCGTTCTAATTTTTGTTCAACTGATGAATTTATTAATGACATTCTTGATATTAAAATGAAGAATGAAAGAATGAATTCAGTTGGCGGACTTACAACAAAAATTATAGTTGATGAAAATACTGGATTTGAAACCTATATTTTAAAAGGTGTTCCTGATTTAACAAAATATGTAGTTGGAGCTGAATTAGTTGTAGATGATGATGGATACTGCTACATTGATTATAATAAAAGATACCCTGTAAACAATTCTAATATCAATTACTTTAATAATCTTTATATATTCAATAATGACTCAGATAAAAGTAAAGATTGGAAAGAAGTTAAAGGACCTGTATTAAATAAAATAAGAAAGTAGCCAAAAATTGATATGAACCCCGTTTCTTGGACATAGGAAACGAGGTTCATATCATTGAACACTAATCATCTTTTTTGGTAGGAATAAGTTTTTTAACTTTTGGATGTTCTTCTATTTTTTCCTGAAGTTTTGGAATTACAAATGTATAATCATCAGTACTATAACGCTCAATAAATTCATAAGTATCATGCTTTGGCTCATACTCTTTATATTGTCTTAATAAATCTATGTACGATTGTATTCCACCCTGTTTTTCAAATCTTTTTTTCCTTTCGCGTATAACAAAAGTTGCTGAACCATCGTCAAATGTTGCAAATATGCCAACATTAAAGATTTTACTTTCATCTAAATCCTTGGCTTTAAAACCATCTAAATTAGTTGAGTTTAGCGCAAGCGAATTGTCAAAACAGATAAAATTTTTTAAAAAGAAGTATCCAGGTCCATTATAAAACCAATATAAAGTTTCAAAAGGAAAAGTCATTTTAGATTCTTCTTTTGTAATTTGAACTTTCCTATAAACTCCTTGTTCTTCTTTAACCATAGCAAATAATGCTCGTTTATTTCCTATGTCATATGGTCTTAGATACAAAACACTATCTGGATTTTGCATAATTCTATTTAAATTTTCGTCAATATATTCTAATTGCATCCCAAATACCTTCTTTTAGATATAACCATCTTTTTACAACATTATACTATACTTAAACAAAATTTTCTATAATCACAATTAAATTCATTTAAACTTTCAAAGAATTTTCTAATTGTTACCATACTTTGAATTTCTTCACTATACATATCTAGAAAATCTAATAGAATATGATAAATTTCTCCATCAATAATTACTTTATCAGTTAGTGCTTTCTTTTTAGAATTTTGTAATGTTCCTTTTATTTTCCAATATTGTTTTTCAATTTTTTCCTTACAATAATATTTATATTATTCGTACTTGTGAAAAGTTGTAGATGTCTACGACACTCGTACCAGATTGATAGAGAACTCGAACTTTTTCGAGGTAATATAAAAATTACTCTCAAAATTAAATTGACTTAATACCGACTTTATATAGTTAATACTATTTTTATTGGTATGATTAAAATCATAGCTATAGGAAATATTATGATAGTATAAAGTATCACCTTAAAAATGGATATTGCACTAATTAAAAAGATATTAGAGTTTTCTTCTAATATCTTTTAGTTTTTCATTGCTTTAAGCATTTTCTTCCATAATTTACTACTTGAATAATTAAGTATTCCCTCTTTATATATTTTTAAACCATATTTTATAAGTAAATATACAACTACTAGCATTATTAATATTGAAAGTATAATATCTTTTATTTCTATTACACCTGTTAAGAGTAATGATGGGGATAATATTGCAGATAAGAATGGTACATATGATAATATTCTTATAAATAAAGATCCCTCAAACATAGAGCTCATTAATGCTAGATAAAATCCTACAAGTGAAATTACCATTATTGGAGTTTGAAGTTGTTGAAAATCTTCCATATTTGTTGTCATAGATGCAAGTATTCCCGCTAGCAAAGAATAGCCGAATAGTGTTACAATCATGAGTAATAATACTACTGGAATATAACTTGTAATATTATTTAATATACCTGATGCATCTATACTTGAAGTAATTTTTGATATTGACTCAACGTTATTAATGTTACCTACATTCATTCCTCCACCTCTAATCAATATACCAATACCTGAATAAATAAATAGTAATAAGGCTTGCATTAACACAAATAAATTTGAAGCTAATATTTTAGAGAAGAAATGCACTTTTGCAGATACATTAGATATTATTATTTCCATACTTCTTGTTGATTTTTCTTCGTTTATTTCTGCCCCTATCATTTGGACAATAAGAAGTATTAGCATGAAGAATGGAAGAATTATAATTGGGGTTACTATACCCATTATATATTCCATATTTTCTTCTTTTTCATTTTTATCTTTTTGTATATATTCTCTTTTAATAGCTATCGGACTACTTATTTTCTGCAAATCCTCTTCACTAATATTTAATTTTTCAATTGCAAGAATACCTTTACTTGCATTTATTGATGAATTGATTAATTGATACATATTAGAATTTATATAGCCATATGTAATCATCTTAACACTTATCACATTATTTTCATCTTCATTAATTATTATTGCTATATCTTCATCTTTTTTTATTTTCTTCTTAGCCTTTTCTTCATCATCCACCTTAGTTACTTTATATTTTAAACCAGTATCAATGATAGTTTCTTCACTATCTATTACATTTTTAAATATCTCGTATGTATTATTTGTATTATCTATTACCATAATATTATTTTCTTTATCAAAGTTGCCACCAAAAAATAATACTAATCTATCAATATTTATAATAGAAACTAAAGCGATTAGTAGCAATATATTAACAATCACAAAAGTTTTAGTTTTTATCTTCTTAGATAAACTGTTTTTAACTAGAAACCAAAATTTATTTTTCATAATTTCCACCTACTTCTTTTGTAAATATTTCATGTAGTGATAATTCTACTACCTCAAATTTAGTTACATTTTTGCACTTACTTATATATTCAAAAATGTTCTTTGCATACTTCTTATCGTCTATTTTTACTTCTATTTCATCACCTTTAATAGTAATTTCCTTAACACCATCAAGTTTACTTAATTCTGCTTTTGTTACATCCGCTTTAATAAGTATCTTTCTTTCATCATAGTTACTTTTTATATCTTTTAAGTTACCTTCTATAATTGTTTTGCCATGATCAAGTATTAATAGTTTTTCGCAAAATAACTCTACATGATTCATTTGATGTGATGAAAATATAATTATTGTACCCTTTTCTTTGAGTTCATTAATAACATCTATAAACATATCTACATTTATTGGATCAAGTCCACTAAATGGTTCATCTAATATTAATAATTTTGGTTTATGAATTATAGATGATATAAACTGAATTTTTTGTTTATTACCCTTTGATAATTCTTTTATTTTTCTATTTTCATAATCTTCTATTTTAAATCTTTTTAGCCATTTTCTTAATTCTGTTATAATTTCATCCTTTTTCATAGATTTAAGTGTACCATAATATAACATTAATTCTTTAACTGTAAGTTTTAAAAGTAAACTTCTTTCCTCAGTTAAAAATCCTATACTATCTGTAACATCATAATCTATTTTCTTATTATTTAAGGTTATTTCTCCTTTACTTGGTTCTAAGAGATTCATTATCATTCTAAATGTTGTTGTCTTACCTGCACCATTAGCACCAAGTAGTCCAAATATTTCTCCTTCTTTTACTTCGAATGATAAATTATCTACAGCTTTATTTTCACCATAAAATTTAGTCACATTTTTTACTTTTAACATACTTTACTCCTTTTCTTTTAATGGTTTCATTATCGTTATACTCTTATTATTTATATTAAATTTTTCCACCACCATTTTGAATTCATCAAATATTAACTCTTTATATTTTATAAATGTATCTCCTGTTATCTTCTTGTTATCAAAATAATCATTATATAAATAATCCATTATTGAACCTACTGACATAAAATAACATACAAATTTTGATATCATAGATTTCTTTATTAAATTAAAATCTTCCTCTAATATATTTAAATCATTAAATTTTTTATTGAATAATTCAATAATTTTATCCTCATTATCACTTGATACATTTAAATTTATAATAATATAATCGCCATACATACTAACCCCTAGTTGTATATTATCATCTATGATATTTTTTTGTTTTAAATCAAGATTAAATTTTGATATTTCTCCAAAGTTAGACTTAATTAAAATATAAATATATAATAATGCTTTATCGATATCTATTAAAAATTTGTCTGCTTTTATTTTTATTGCATATGATATTTGAGTTTTTATTACATTATCATAGATTACATCATACTCTTTTTTTACATTCTCTGGTTCAATAACCTCATCTATTTTTATATTACCTAATCTATCAAATTTTTTGCCTTCTTGATTTTTCTTTACGGAATTTATTACATCTTCTTCTTTATTATTAGATACTACTAGTAAACTCATATTTGATGGATTATAAAATGTATTATAACATCTATATAAATCTTCCTTTGTTATACTATATATATCTTTTTCATCACCAACGATTGTTTTTCCATACCCATAATTTACAAATATATTTTCTAGTGATTTCATATAAAAAATTCTATATGGATTATCATTAATCATGAGCCTTTCTTGATTTATTATACCTTGTTCTTTTTTAACATTATCATCTGTGAAATATGGACTTTGAACATAGTCAATTAGAAAATTTAAGTTTTCATAAAAATTATCTACACCAGTTACATAGTATGTTGTATAATCATAGTTTGTGAAAGCATTACAACTACCACCTAATGATGAGAACTTTTGAGTAACTGTTTCACCTTTTTCCTGTTCAAACATTTTATGTTCTAAAAAATGTGCAATTCCTTTTGGAAACTTTATCATTTCATCTTCATTTATAGGAATAAATTTATCTACTAATGCTCCAAAGTTTGTAATAAAATAACAACTAAAGGCATTAAACTCTTTTTTTCTCAAAACATATACATTAAGACCATTATCTAAAACTTCGTGTACTACTGTTTCATTTAATCCTTTCAGTTTTATTTTATTCATTATTTTTATCTCCTTTAAGTATATATACTACGTTTAGTTTTAACTTATTTGCTAAAGATACTATTTCATCTAATTTAACTGTTTCAAGCTCTTTTTCCATTTTATCTAAATCATCACTTTTAAATAAAATGCTATTTATTTTCAAATATAATATAGATTCATTATCATCTTCAAATTGTTTTAATATAAGTTTTCTAAATTTTTTAGAGTCTTCTAATTCATTTTGTGTTATATTAGCATTTTTCATATCATCCAATACCCGAGTTACAGATTTAATAATTTCATCTTTATTTTTATAATCAATACCAGCTTGAACTATTATTAATCCCTCATCCCTTGCTGTTGTTGATCTTATATCATATACTAATGATTTTTCTTCCCTAATATCTTTAAACAATTTTGAATTATTACCAACACCAAATATTCTATTAAATATAGGTAATATGACATTTCTTTCCCTTTTTGTTAGATTATACATTTTATATATCATTATAAGGTTAGATTGATTATTTTCTTCTACATCAGTTGACTCATTTATTTTACATTCTTTCTTATTATCATTAAGTATAAAATTATTATTGTTCTTGAATAGTTTTTTACTTACTCTATTATTAATAATATCTAATATTTCTGTTTCATCAAATGATCCAATTACGAATATATTTGAATCCGCATTTTTGAACAAATCATTATAATAATCTACCATACTTTCATTAGTTATTTTTTGTAAATCATCTTTATAACCACTAGGATTATATCTTAGATGTTCTTCATCAAGCAATTCACATGCTCTATTAAATGCATAAGTATCTTTATTTTCCCTTTCCCTATTATAGTAGTCATTTAAATTTTTAACTGCAAGATTATAATTTTTCTCTTCAAATTTTCCATATATTATATTTGGCATAAAAATAGTATCAAAGAAATATTCTAAGGCATTTTTTAATAAACCATCTTCAGTATATTTATCTTCTAATATTTCTATACTAAAATCTGTAGTTAAAACATTGTTATGTATATTATTTGATACATATATTTCTGAATTGTATAAATCGTATACCTTTTTTGTAACTTCAGTTTGATCTTTTAATTTTTCTGTTGAATATGTAAGTAATCTTCTTAAAAGTGATGCTTTAGTTAATGAAACTCTATCAAAATCATTTATTAGCATTAGAGATACAAATACACTCTTAAACTTATCAGTTTTTAATAAATGAACTGTATAATTATCATATTCATATTTCTTATATTTCATAAATAGCTCCTTTCTTTATAGTGTTTGTAATAATTAATATAATATACTTAATAAAGTATGTACTCTTTTAATTTATATCAATATTTATTTTCCTGAACACATAATTTTATTACTTTAATGGTAATTAATTGTTATTTGTAATAACTGCCCACCAAGTTTATTTTCAATAGTATTAGAAATAATCTGGCAACTACTGGGTTTTACAATTATCTTATTTTGCCTCAATCTGTATATTTTATGTTTTTTATCAAGCACAAGAGTAACAATTTCAGGATCAATACTTTATCTATTTTCTCACTACTTTCAAATAGATTTGAAATTATATATAATTTATTTTGTCTAATTTTACTCTCTCAAATAATACAAATATTTTATTATTATATTATACTTTCTAATGCCAATATTGTCATCTTATCTATGGAATTTTGTCTTTCTTCTGCACTTAATTCTTGTTTTTTATAATGTGAATCAACAACAGTTAAAATACATGCAGCTTCTTTTTTTAAGAGATTTGCTATATAAAAGATTGCAAATGATTCCATTTCTGCTGCTACTATATTTAATTCTTTTGGAATTCTATCTAAGAATTTATTTAAATCAGTCATATACCAGTCAAAACAATCAGTTGTACATACATTCCCCTTTACAATATTAATATTCTCTCTTTTTGCTATTTTTTCCACTATCCTATTTAAATTTTCTGATGAAGAAGCTACTTGTACATGTTCATTATTTAAAGTATATGCATAGTTACTTTCTGTATAACTTTTATCTACTAATATTATATCAAGTAGATTTATATTATCTACATATGTACCACATGAGCCTAATCTTATTATTTTTTCAACCCCATAGAATTTATAAAGCTCATAAACATATATCCCCGCACTTGGCATTCCCATACCATGTGCCATTATAGTTATTTCTTTACCTTTATAAGTTCCAGTATAAGCATAGATATTTCTTATTTTATTTACTAATTTTACATTCTCTAAATAATTATCTGCTATCTTCTTAACTCTTAAAGGGTCTCCAGACATTATTACTGTCTTTGCTATATCCCCTAAATTTGCTTCATTATGTGCTGTTGCCATTTTTTCACCATCCTAATAATATTATAACACTATAAAAGAAAAAGGAACATTAATTTACCTTAATTTCCTTTCTCCTTTTTAAAATAAATAACAAAATTATAATAAATAGTAATAAACCTATTAAAATTATATATAATGGTTTACTACCCCCAGTTTGAATTGAGGTAATAAGTTCAGCTTCAGAAAAGCTCATTATAGTATCTGTATTACTTACATTGTTAATTTTGGCGTAACCAGTAAGTGTTCCATCATTATCAACAATAAATGTTAATACTTTATTATTATCACTTACATTAACCAATTTATAAACACCAGGTTCTACATTCGTTAAATAAATTTTATTATTAAATGGTTTAATAGAATCATTTGATGAGGAAGATATAGAATATCTGCCAACGTTTTCAATATCTTCAAGCACTTTAATATCATTATAGTCCTCATCTATAAGTTTAGTTAATTTATAGATACTGGAATTATCAATTAAAGATTTATCATCTAATTTATATAAAACTAAGCTATATGTAGCACTACTACTTGATGCTTTATTTAATCCTAATATATTAGCTGCTATATTTTCTAATAAACTGGAAGAAGAAATATCGGTATTAGTTGGTATAGTACATGTACCTGGTATTATATCAGATGATAATCCAATATATTCCCAGTAAGATACCTCCATACCTGGATAAAGGACATCATCTCCATAAAATCTAGAACTATCTCCTTGCAGTTCTACACATGTAATAGTGTCACTAGGACGTCCACTACCATCATCAAATGCTGCATAACCAATTGTTGTTAGTGTTTCTGGTAATTTTATTATTTCTAATGTTTTAGATCTAAATGCTTGATTTTTTATTTCCTGTAAATTACCCATCCTTGTTAAATCTAAATATTTTATATTATTTTCAGCAAAGTTATATTCTGGGATTATCGTTGTCGATGGTAAATTAGCTAATGTAATATTTTCTATACCTAATCCCATAAAATTATTATTAATGGTAGATAAATCTAATTTTTGTAAATTTTCAATTGATATATTTTTTATTGTAGAATATCCTGAACTAAATGTTGGATTTCCAACACCACTTGTTGAAATCATTATAGTATCAATAAGCGGTAAATTTCTAAATGTTAAGGTTTCTAGTTCAATATAGTTTTGTCCCCTACCAACAGATCCAATGAAAATTGGTAATACTGTATCTAAATTTGGTAAGTCTGTCACTTCAATACTTTTTAAATTTGATTTTATACCATTATCATAATCAGAATATGGCCAAAAACTTTCATTTCCAAGTGTTGTTAGCATTGGTACATTTTCTGAATTTAAAACTATATTTTCTGCTCTATGCCCTGCAAAGGCAAAATTTCCTATTGTTATTAGTGATGGTAAATCATCTAAAGTTAATGTACTTGCTCCCCAGACATTAAATGAGCTTTCCCCTATCGTTCTAAGTTTTGGAAGACTGCTTAATACTATAGAATTTAATTTAGATACTATTTTACCATTTATGGTCGTATTGCTTCCTGAGCCGGTTAATCCAAATGCTTCATTACCTATATATTCCAAATTTGGAAAATCTCTTAAAACTATTTGATCAACAAAAATGGTACTATAATAAAATGCTTGGTCCGATATTGAGATAAGACTTGGTAAATTTTGAAGAATTATACTATGTACATCAACTTCAAAAAGTACCTTATTAATAGTTTTTAGTTGTTCATTATTTTGTATTACTATTTCTTTTAAGCGTCCATCATCTGTATTATAATTTGATTGATCTTGAAACATGGATCCATCATATGCATAAGGCGAGCCCAAATTTACTAATTTTTTATTATTTTGAATTACTACTTTTGAAAAGAAGGGAGCATACATTCTAAAATATAAATCAGTTGCACCTATGTTATCAATCACAAATTCTGATTTAGACTTTGGTACATATTTAGGGTCATTTTCATAATTAAAGGAACTGTATGCATTAATACTAGCTGTGACATTAACTAAGAAATCTAAATTTTTCAATATAAATTTTTCAAGAGGATTATATCCAAATGCACCTAATTCTAATGTTGTTAATGAAGGTAAATTTTCAAGTACTGCGTTTGTAATATTATTATGGGAAAATGCCTCATCTTTTATCACCTTTAAGTTTACTGCGCAACTTAAATCTAACTCTTCAATATTATTATTATATAGTGCCATATTGTCTATAGTTTCAATTGATGTAGAAAATATTACCTTTTTTATTAAAGTATTATGTCTAATTGCATATGAACTAAGATCCTTTAGGCCAAATAATTTACTCATATCTAGTACATCAACATTTAATATGGCCCTAAATGAATCGGCTTGAATGTCTGATAAATTTATTGAATTACCAAAATCAATATTTAATATTCCTCCATCTTGTGTGTACGCACCTGAGAAGGCCTCTGTTTCTATTGTAGTAAGTCCTATTGTATTACCAAAAGATAAGTCGTATATTGTTACACCAACAAATGCACCTTGTTTAATCGTGGTAAGCCCTATTGCATTACTAAAGTCTACACTTTTTATCTCTTTATGTGATAAAAATCCTGCCGGAATCTCAGTAACACTAATAGCATTACCAAAATCAATACTATCACTTATCGTCATTGCTCTTACAAATTCTAAATTACTTAGACTTCTAGCATTATTTAAATTTAATACTTTAATAGTGTCACCTTGAAAAGAACTTTCTATATATGACAAACTTACTGCATTGCCAAAATTAATTTGATTCACTATAAGTCCATTAAGAGAAGATGATATTGAGGTTAAATTAATTGAATCTTCAAAGTCTATATCACCTATTGTAGATGAATTAAATGAGGATTTTATTTCCTTCAATGTTTTAGAGATTTTAATTTTATCTATTGTTATATTATTAAATATTCCATTTATAGATGTTACATCAATATTATCTATTGTATCGGGTATTATTATTTCTTTATTAATCCCTTTATATTGAACAATTTCATATTTATTATCTGGCTTTAATTCTGCCACAAAGTCATCAGTAATAGCAAAATTATCATGGATTTCTGCATTATTTATATTAACTTGTTGATAGTCCTTTTCAACTTCATTTATAATCTCTTCACTTGATTTTATTTCGTTTAATATAGATTCCCTAGTAGGAATATTTACATTACTTATAGTTTTACATACCTTTGATTCATCATACTTACCATATAATGTAATATCACTTGTTATTCCTTTATCAAAGTTAAATAATGCACTATAACTTTCATCTATATACCAACCACTAAATTCATAAACATTTACCTTGCCTATGGTTTCTTTATTTTCCTTCTCTGGTACCTCTTTGTTTTCTATTAATGAACCTTGAATCAGTGTTTCTTTTGCATATTCTTTTCCTTCTAGTATATATGTTACATTATAGTATTTAATTGTTTCCTCAAATTTTGCAAATATATTAGTATCACTTACTATCTTTGTATTAAAATCAAATTTATTAGTATAATTTTCATCAGTATACCAATCTACAAATTTATAACCCTCTTTTGATGGATCTACTTCAGGCTTGGTAGTCAAATCTTTATCTTGTACTATCTCTGTTTTATATACACTATTATCTACTATATAATTTACTGTATGTTGTTTTACCCAGTGGGCATATATTTTTGTATCCTCTGTTATTGGAGATGTAAAATCAAATTTTTCATTTAAAGTATTATCTTTATACCAGCCTTTGAATACATATCCATCTTTTGATAAATTATTTTCTTTTATAGCTGTATCCCCATCAAGTACTTCCATTTTTGATACTACTTCATCAAAACTTATAAACTCTACTTTATGATAAACTTCACCAGTAATACTTACTTTATTTAAATAACTTTTTGCTTCATTTGTATTATTAATATCTAGTGTTAATAGTATTGTTTTTGTTTGTCCTACTTTTAATATTTCATTACTTAAACTTGTATTATATAAAATTCCATTTTTTTCTTTCCAAGTTTCATTTTTTGCTTTATTAAAACTTAATCCCTCTGGCAATATATCTTTTATTACTTTTACATATCCATCTTTCGTTTTATTATTAGTTATATCAAATTCAAATATAACCTCACCCGATAAATTATTTAAATTTTTAACGGGTATATTAACTCTATTTTTCTTATCAAATGTATATACATTTTCTTTACCATTTACATTTAATATAACTTCTTTAATATATTTAGTTATTTGTGCTTTGAATAATTCTGTTTTAGATGCTTTTAAATCAACATTATTTATAGTTGTATCACTAGTTATCTCAAATTCATAGTTATCATTAACTAATTTATATTCATCGTTATTTGATAAATTAATTTTATATGTACCAACATCTAAATTTTGAAATGTATAGGATCCATTCCCACTAGTATATGTTACATCTTGTTTTATAAACTCATTAGTACTACTCATTTTATATAATACTAATTCAGTATTGGTTATCTTCGCACTAGTCTCATCATTGTATAAACTACCTTTTATAGCGTTTCCATTTGTTTCATTTTCGGATTTTAATAATTCTTGCTTAATAATACTTATTAAATTAGAATCATTTTCAGTTTTATTGAATGACACTTTATTTATCACTAATCCTACAATTAAAATTGATAATATTACAATTCCTATCTTTGCAAATTTTCTCATATTTACCTTCCTTTATATATCCTCTTCTTTATCTAAGGCAACTAATACTTCCCTTGGTTTTGAGCCATTTTGTGGTCCAATTATTCCTCTTTCTTCAAGTAAATCAATTATTCTTGCAGCTCTATTATAACCAAGTTTAAATCTTCTTTGTAGCAAGGATGCGCTTGCTTTACCCGTTGTTATAACAAATTCAACTACATCATTATAAAGTGGATCATCATTATCAACATCATCTTTATCTATTTCTTGTTTTTCTAGTGCTTTATCGATTTTCATAAAATTTTCATCATAAACTGCTTTTTGCTGTGATATAGTAAAGTCTACTATTTTACTAACATCTTCCTCAGATATAAAGGCACCTTGAATTCTTGTAAATGAGGTACATCCAATTGGATCAAATAGCATATCCCCTTTACCAAGTAACTTTTCTGCACCTGCTGCATCAAGTATGGTTCTAGAATCTATTTGTGAAGATACTGCGAATGATATTCTTGATGGAATATTTGCTTTTATTACACCTGTTATTACATCTGTTGATGGTCTTTGAGTTGCTACTATTAAATGTATACCTGCTGCTCTTGCCATCTGAGTAATACGCATAATTGAATCTTCAACTTCTTTTTTTGCAACAACCATAAGGTCTGCAAGTTCATCTATTATTACTACTATATATGGAAGTAGTGGTATTTGAGATTCTAATGGTAAATTATTATTTTTATTTTTTAAATAATTATTATAACCTTCAATATTCTTAGTCCTGCTTTCTTCAAATAATTCATAACGTTTTAACATTTCATCTACTACTTTTTGAAGTGCGGCCGATGCTTTTTTAGGATCTGTTATAACAGGCATTAATAAGTGTGGAATTGCATTATACATACCAAGTTCAACCTTTTTAGGATCAACCATTATTAGTTTAACTTCATCTGGTTTTGCTCTCATAAGTATTGAGCTTATTATGCAATTTACACATACTGATTTACCGCTTCCTGTAGAACCTGCAATAAGTAGATGTGGCATTTTATTTATATCCATAAATTTAGGTTCACCCATTATATCTTTACCTAAGGCAACCCTAAGTCTATTATCAGATTTATAGTTTTCAGTTTTAAATGCCAACATCATCTCTCTAAAGGATACTCCAACAGATACTTTATTTGGAAGTTCTATACCAACAGTATTTTTACCTGGTATAGGTGCTTGTATTCTTACATCGGTTGCAGCAAGGGCTAATGCTATTTCACTACTAAGAGCTCTAATTTTACTCATTTTGGTGCCCGATTTTACTTCAAGTTCATATTGGGTAATAGATGGACCAACATGAACTTCTTTTACTTTTGACACTACATCAAAGTCATTTAAAACTCCCTCTAACCTCTTTATGTTATCTCTTATAGTCGCTTCATTTTCCTTTACATTTTCCTTTTTCTTATTTGATGTTTTTTCAAGTAAGCTTATACTAGGTAATCTATAGTTTAAATATTTATTGCTAGCGACATTTGACGTATTTTCATCTCTTTTAACATCTTGTAAATCTTCGGTTTCAACATTAGTATGTGTAATCTCATTAATAGAAGATATCTTTATCTTTTTATTATCTTTGTCCCCAAATTCCTCATCATACTCCTCAATAATATCATCATCGTCTTCTTCTTCATATTCTCCTTTTTTTCTAAGCTTTTCCCTAATCCATGCAATACCATCACTTATAGATAAATTTGCAATTAATAATACACCAAGGAGCATAAGAACACTAATAATTATAATACTTCCCGTTTCACCTAATAAAAAATAAAATACTGATATAAAAAATGCACCTAATACTCCTCCACCTGAAAATGCAACTTTTGTATTAATACATTTAATTACCTCATCAACAGTATCTTTCATTGTTGTAAAAAATGATGAGTCCTTATCTATATAATTTAAATGTGCAAGTGATAATAATCCTATTAAAAATATATACATTCCTATCATTCTGGGTGAAAAATATTTTGGATTTTCTCTTTTTGCTAACATATAACAGCCTGATATTAATAATATTGCAAGAACTATAAAGTCAAATGATCCCATCAGAAACATAGCAAATCCTTTTATGATTGTACCAAGTACATTTGCTTTAAATCCCAAAAATCCTATTATAGCTATAACTATAAATACTATTCCTTTTACCTCTATTGGATATTTAAAGCCTGAATTATCTTGCTTCTTTTTAGATTTCTTTTTTGCCATGAGAACCACCTCTACTATTCTTATTAATTATAACATAAAAGCGAGTAAAGAAAAAGAACTTTTAATAAGTTCTCATAGTATAGACGATATTTAAATACTCTTTTTTTAAATGTAATATAACAATAAATAAAATTATACTAAGTAAATTTTTTATGACTACAATGAAGAATATGATCAAGTAGTATAATTTAAACTTGTATTTATACAATCTAATCCTAACCTAATTATTTTTTAATTTGCTAATTTTTGCATAAATATCATACCAACTAAAACATCTAATTATATTTTTTCCAGAACAACTTTTATTGTATCCTGCATTGAAACAAATAACAGGTATTATTTCGCTTATCGCTTTGATATTTTTTGAATTATCTTCAATCATAATGTCTATTTTATTATCAATAATAAATTGTACTTTATTATCATTTGAAAATATCAATTCATCATAGTAAATTGAATTTCTCTTTAACCATTTTATTACAACATCTTTCATTTCTTCTTTAGTTATATCACAATAAGACAAATCGCTGATTCTGTTTGTAACAATACATATTGTATTACCTTCTTCTTTTAACTTCTTTATTACTTCACAGGCAAAGTTTCTTGGTTTAACTTTAATATAATCATATATTGCCTTAGACCAAAAACGATTACTCGTATCTTCATCTATATTATAATTTTCTTTAGTAAAATCTACATCTTTTATAGTATTATAAATCCCAGTTTCATAAAAGTATTTAGAACCATAATCTATTTCAAATTCTTCTACATTTGTTAATACACCATCTATATCTATTCCTATTCTCATAAATTACTCCTACACATTTTTCTAATATAAACTTTAGCATTTATCCATAGCACAATATAACTTTTTTTATAAGACTCTTAAAAAAGTTTTAAAAGTCCTATATTTCTGTTATTACTGTAATTATCATAGGCTTACATTCTGTTTCTGCATACAAATATTTTCCAAGTTCTTCTCTTATACCATTTTTTATCTTATTAAATTCAACATAATTATTACTAATATTGCTATTTATTACCTCAAGTGATATTTCTTTCATTTTATTAACTATTTCTGTATTGTCTCTAACGTATATAAATCCCTTTGTTAAAATTTCAGGACCAGCCATTATTTCCTTAGTTTTTTTATTTAATGTAGCACATATTATTACAATACCATTATCACTTAAAAGTTCTCTATCTTTTAGTACAAGTTCTCCAATATCTTTAGTAGATTTACCATCTATTAATAGCTCATCTATCTTTACTATTTCTTTTTCTTCAGTTAATTTACCATTTTCAAATACTGCAGCTTCACCATTAATTCTTAATATTATGTTTTCTTTATCAATACCCATGGATGAAGCTATATTAGCATTTTCTACCTGATGGCGATATTCACCTATTACAGGAAAATAGTATTTCGGATTCATAAGATTTAACATAAGCATTAAGTCCTCTTGTGATGCATGATTTAATAAATGATCTTTAGATGATAATATAATAACATTCGCTCCTACTCTACTTATTTCATCACTAATTTTAACAGCCTTTTTTTCCATACCAATTGCAATTGGTTCAAGATAAAACACTGTATCATTTTCATTAATTTTTACATATTTATCATATCCGTTAACTATTCTTTCTAAATTAACAAATGGTTTTTCATTTTCATTAGATATTAATATAATAGAATCCTTATCATTAATATTATTTAAATTACCTATTTGTTCTTTATCAAATATAACGTATTTTTCATCAATTATATAATCTACTAAATTTTGAAGTTTCTTTCCCATTACTACTATTTTTCTATGAGTCTTTGATACTTCTGTGAATAATTCCTGAAGTCTTGATATATGGTTTGTAAATACTGTTATTATGATTCTTCCTTCGTTATGTAAAAGTACATCTCTTACTGTGCTTGATATTCTATTGTTTGGAGTTGTATAACCTACTCTATCTGCATACTCTGATTCACTTAGTAAACATAAAACACCTTGTTTACCTATATATGCAAGTTTACCAATATCAGTTTGATATGCACCTGTCATGCTTGAATCAAAAACAAAGTTACCAGTATAAACTATCGCACCATCAGGCGTATTAAGTACATAACCTACTGTATCAGGAACGGAGTGAGTTAAACTTACTGGGAAAACGCTATTTTTTCCAAAATTAATTTTTTTGTGTGCATTTATCAAATGTAAATTTTTAAATTCAATATCATTATCCTCAAAATCTTTTTTTAACATGTCACATGTAAATTTTGTTGCATATATATTTATATTTTTTATATCACGAACTATGTCACAAACTGCTCCCATATATTTTTCATGTGCATGTGTTATAAATATCCCCTTTATCCTTTTTATATTTTCTTTTAAAAATTCAAAATCAGGTATTATATAGTCAACACCTAACATTTTATCATCAGCATACTTAAGTCCAGCATCGAATATAAACAAGTCATTATCAACATCAACAGCATACATATTCTTACCACTTTCATTAAGTCCACCGAGTGCAAAAATCTTAATTTTACTCATTTTTTTCTCCTTTCATTTTTTTACTAAAGAAATAGGCAGTCTAATTATAACAAAAAAAGACAATTTTTAAAAGTACTTGTCTTTAATTTGATTCTAAACAAGATTTTATTTGATTAGTTTTATCTTCATCTTTGTCTATAAAAGTATACTTAAAATCATAATCTTCATTTAACGTAATTTTTACATAAGATTCTTTATCTATTTTATTACCCGTTTTAGGATTTATAGTATCACCATCTATAAGATTTGCATTTATAAGACTACTATAGTCTATCTTACATTCACTATTTATATTAGTAAGTTTACTATTTACTGCATTAAACACCTCATCATTAGTATTAACAAAAATATCCGCATTCTTTTCAATAATATTAGCAATATTTTCATAATCATCATTTTTTCTTGCATTTGAATATTCAGTAATAGTAATAGAAGCGATACTTAATATTATACCAAGTATTACAATAACTGCAAGCAATTCTACTAAAGTAAATCCCTTTCTCATATTACCATCCTCATATTAATTATAATACATTTTCATAGTTTTTTAAATAATTAATTAAATCCTTTACTTCTTGTATACTTTCTGTATCTAGTATTAATTTAAAGTTTGTAACGCCTATACTTCTAAGTTCATCAATTTTATCAATTATATTTATATTATTATAATTTAATATTTTCATATAACAATTTTCACTTCTTATAGGAAATTTCTTATTATATTTATCAACAAGATAATAATCATTACTATTACATAAATTGCATTTGTCTATCTTTAAGTATGTATTTAAAATGCAATACCTACTTATCATTAGCTCTGGTTTACCATAAATTACTACTTCTAAATTTGGACTTTCATTATATCTTTTTCTATATGAATTTACCAATTCTTTTAGTAAAGTGTGATCTAATTCATAAGACAATGTAACTTTTTTAACTCCTTGCTCATGTAAATATCTAACATTGTATGAATTTACTACATTAAAGTATGTATCAGATATTGTATTATTGGTAATCTCCCCTATTTCAGATATTAAACAATTTTCTTTGCTACTATTACTTTTATTTATTCTAGGCATTTTATATATTATCCTATTATTTGATTTATATTTATTGTACATTAAATAATTTTTTACATAACATATATAATTTGTGTTTTCTAGTAGATATTTTAAATTTTCTTCATTATTTATTTCAAAGCATATATCATTTGTTATATTTATTTTTATATTATTAAACTTATATTCCTCTTTATAATAATTATTATTAATATTAATTCTTTTATTTGTAAGTATATCTATCATTTGCCTTTTTAAATTATTAATAATAGTCATAGGAATAAATATGTCATTTGGTATATTTACTTTTAAATGATTAAATAAATATATACTATTACCTAATTTATTTAGTTTTTCTTTTATTTCAAGTTCAGTAGTAGGTTTATTTTTTGCCTTATAGACAGAATCGTTTAATACAATTTTTTCGCTTATTATTTTATCAGTAAACGTAAATATTATCACACCATTATTAACTATAAATTCTCCATCTAGTAATACTTTTCTTAAATTATTACTTGAACTTATTATATATTCATTTAATTTCTTATCTATCGTTTTAAATACTAATGTATTATTAGGTATTTTTTTCTTACATTCGACCTCTATTACATCTCCTTTTAATGCACCATTTACAAGTAAATCATTTTTATATATTTTATTTAGATAAAAACCTATTTCATCATCTAATATAAATCTAATCGCATCTTCTTGATGAACATCTTCATATAATTTAATCTTAACTTTTCCATTATTTAATCCTATTACTTTTCCAAGTAATATTCCCATATGATTTGGTTTATATCCATTTATAAATTCTTTACCTTTTTTGTTATATAAATTACCTAAAGTAAATTCTCTATTAAATACCTTTTTTATATTTTTTATATCATTTTCACTTATTTTATTATAATCTATTTTATTTCTATATACTCTAGTTACAAGTGCAACATATTCACTTGATTTCATTCTTCCTTCTATTTTAAAACTATCAATACCCACATCTATTAATTCATTTAAGTTTTCTACTGTACATAAATCTTTTGGACTAAGCAAATATTTATCTTTTAAATTTATTTTATCGCCTTTCTTGTATAGTGAATATGGTTGTCTACACAGCTGTGCACAGACTCCTCTATTACCACTTCTTGATGTTTCAAAATAACTATAATAACACTGCCCTGAACATGATATACAAAGTGCACCATGAACAAATACTTCAAGTTCTATATCAACTTCTTTTTTCATTTGTTTTATTTCAGATAATGATACTTCTCTAGCAAGTACTACTCTTCTAAATCCTAATTTTTTTAGATGTTTTAGGGCATTAATATTATGTACATTCATTTGAGTTGACGCATGCATATTTAAATTTGGGAATGTCTTATGTATTAAGTCTGCCATTCCTAAATCTTGCACTATTACTGCATCTACATTATTTTTATGTAAAAAATCTACATAATCAATAAATTCTTGCACTTCTTTATCATAAACAATGGTATTTATAGTTACATATAATTTTACACCATATAAATGGCAAAAATTAATTGCCTCAATTATTTCTTCTTTCTCAAAGTTTTTTGAAAAAGCTCTAGCACCAAATTTCTTGCCTGCCATGTATACTGCATCAGCACCATTTAAAACTGCCATTTTTAATTTTTCTAAATCTCCCGCAGGCGCAAGTAGTTCAAGCCTTTTCATAATAATCACCCACAATTAGTATAACAGAACAAAGGAAATTTATAAATAAATTTTGCACCAAACCTAACAATTTGTTATTTCTGTTTCTTCGCCATCGTTTAATGCGTGCTTTACAGACTTAAACTGCGATAGTCGCTGCCGTATTCTTTATTCTATTTATTTCTTGTTTTAGTTTTTTATAGTTATTACTTTCTTTTATTTTTATATTTCTTATAGTCTGATGTTATTACTAAATCTTTTATTCCTAAACCCATTCCTATTATTTTATTTGGGATAAATTTTGGTAGTATTATTTCTTCTTGTTTCTTATCTGGATACATTCTAAATTTATATGCTTTATTTATTTTCAATTATATCACCATCATTTGTTAGTGATATAATTATATAATAGATATATATGTTCGCCAGTAGATTTTTGATATTTTTTGCAAAGCAAATTCCTAGTATATAAAAAAAGATTGAAACAAATTTGTTTCAATTAATTAAATTAATAATTTTAATCACACTTATTACTTTCATCTAATAACTTATCAAGCGTAACAATGTTATACCCTTTAGATAGTATATAATTTATAGATACTTTAACCTCTTCTATATCATCTGTATCAAATGCAAATATCGTACCATTTGTTAAATTTGTTTTAACAGTTTTATATATATTATCTGTTATAAAATCTGTTTTAATTGTATTCATATTATAATCTGAACATAACTTTAATATTTCATCATTTTTTTCATTTACTAAACAATATTTGGATTCATTTTTACCATTCATACTTATTAAATTGTTACTATATAACATATAATCATCGTCATATTTTCTATTTTGTCCAAGATAATATATATTGTTATTCTCTGCTACAAATTTTACTGTTACTAAATCCTTTTCTAAATATTGACCATCTACAAAGAAATTTGCATTTATATTTTTAAGTGATAAGAAATTTATTAATTTATCATTTATTGCATCATCAACTAAAAAGATTATACTCACATTTTTAGTTACTTTATTACCACCGACTATGTATTTATTTTTAACACTTTCTTCATTTGTTACCTCTTTCATAACAAGTAATTCCTCTTTAAATTCACCAACACTTTTCATTTTACTATAACTTTCATTTACATTTATTTCACAACCATTGATTCCTGCAATATACTCATCATTATTTATAATCGGTTTAACTACTGAAACTGAATTTGATTCTTTCATGTCGCTTATCTTTATCATAATAGGATCTTTTTCTCTTGCTATTTTAGTAACTTTCTCAGTATAAAAAAAACTAAATCCAACAAGTACTAAGAGACTTGTTACTTTAATAAGTTTTTTAAACATATTCTTCACCTGTTAAATTATATGAAAAAAAAGGGAAATGATTACTCCCTTTCTTACATTCCATTTGATTTT
Source organism: Bacilli bacterium (assembly GCA_017938725.1). GTDB lineage: Bacteria > Bacillota_I > Bacilli_A > RF39 > UBA660 > CAG-433. The sequence goes on from JAGBAW010000033.1 coordinate 22,438, forward strand.
GAATGGCTTAAATTATTATCGTATATTTCTTGTAGATTAATATCATCAGCTTCAGGATCATTTTTCCATTTTAATTCAAATTTTCTAACAGCATCTTCTGATATCATTTCTAAATCATTCTTTTCACAGTATTTTATAATACCTTCCTCATAATTTTCAACATTTTTATCAAAAATTTCACAATCATGTTCCAAATTTAAATCAATGGTATTACCATCAGCATTAGAATAACCTGCATGAGTATTTATTTCATCTTCTAATACCTCTATTTTCTTTTCAACTGAATTATTATATGCAACAGCCTTACTAGCTACTACTGCTACTACTCCTAATGAGAAACCTATTAAATATGGTTTAAATTTTTTAAATTTCAATTTTCTTTGGTATTTCTTGAGTTGCATATTCTGAAAATGTTTTTTTTGAGCTTCAAGTTGTGCGATTTTTTTAATATGCTCATCTATAGTTTCTGCCTCATCACTATGGATTTCATCTAATAAGCTTTTTTCTTCATCCACTTTATTAATATTTTTTCTCGCTAACTCTTCTCTTTCACTTATAATTTTTTCTACTGTATCTTTATTCTCCATTTATTAACCCTCCTAATTTTGATTATAAGCATTCATTATTTTATTGTGAATACCTGGTTCTACATAATCAATCGCATTCATTGTTATTTCTAAAGCCTTTTTATATTCACCTTTATAGAATAATTTTTCTGCTAAATTTAATCCGTCATTAACTTGTTCCTTATAGCTTCTATATCTGTTACCATAAACCATAGTTTCTTCAAGCATTACGATTGTTTTTAATAATCCATTTGTTGTATTAAATACTTTAAAAACTAAATCTCTTGCTGTATCTACTCTTATATTTAATGTTTCAATATTTATTGGTTTTCTATTTAATTCTTTTTGTATTTCTTTTATTGCATCACTTGCATCTTGTAACTCTACAAAATAGTTGTCCGGAAGCACAGGTATATTATAAAGCCTAATTCTACCTTTTGCTTTCTTAAGTAAACCTTTTATATTATCAAGCTGTTCCCTTGCTCTTATTTCATCATCTTTCATACTACCAATAGTCTTTAAATCATAATTTAATGTTTCTTCTAGTTTTGATACTTTTATCATTAGAAAATCTAATTCTTTAACTAACTTTGAATAAGAAAAGGTATGATTTTTATAACAATCCATCAAATTGTTATAACTATCTTTTATTTTTCTTGTCTCTTCATTAACTATATTTAATCTTTTTATATCATCATCTGACAAATCATATGTAGTTTTTAAATCACCAAGTTGGCCCATCAGGTTACTTATTATTTTATTGGTTCTAATAAGCTTAGATTTAAATGACTTTATATTTGATTCAAATGTGTTTTTACATGATTTTTCATATTCAAAATCATTATATAAAGAGTCATAGTAATTAATTATTGTCTTAAGTTCAAATGTTACATCCTCTAAATTTAATACTTTTACTCTATCCAAAATATCTTTTATTTTTTTTTCTGTTTCCTTTATATTATATTCAACATTTAAATAATCAAGCTGATATAAATCTCTCGTCATTTTTATATAGATATTAGATATATCAGATATTTTACTTGGAATAAGTTCATTACACATTATAAGTATTGTAGGCACTTCTTTGACTACATACTTAATATGATCTATCATTTCACTTATACCCTTAACTAAATAATTTATTTCATCATAATCTTTCTTTTCCATAACAATCTCAAATTCTTGAAATCGTTTTTCAATATTTTCAAATTGTAATTCTATTTGACTATTGACATTTTTATATTCATCTTTATTTTTTTCGTATTCATGTTTTATGTTTCTATATTCATTTTTTAATTTTACGATTTGATTTCTATTTTTTTCCTCACTTAACGTTATCTCTTTAATCTCAGAAAGTAGTTTATCTGTTTTTTCTTTAGATTTATATATTTTTAGTTCAATATCAGCAAGTAATTTTCTTAACTCCTTATATTTTTTTTCTTCCGCATAACTATCTGCTTGTAAAAGCATATCAGTAATTTCTGGCATATAATTATTTCTAATATCATCAAATTTTCTTTGCCATCCATCGTATTTATACCTTAATTTATCATCCCTTACTAATGCTTCAACTTTCGATAACTCATTTAATATTGGTGCATTAATTATTAGGTTTTTCTCTCTTTCTAGTTTGGTTATTGATTCTTCAATTTTTTTATTTTGTTTAGAGTTTTTTAAAATGAATATAACAATTAATATGATTAGTGTTAATATATATGCTGTGCATATTATAAGTGTCTTGTTCATTCTATCACCTCTATTATAGAACTATTTTACCACAAAATATTATAATTTAAAACTTATTTCTACTTTTTTTGTTATTTTTGAGTTAATATTTGACTATTTAGATTTTTATGTTATAATTAATACTACAAACATTTTGTAGCGTTTTTTGAAGTATATAATGTGTTATTTACGAGTAAGTATTATTAGTACTATGCCCTTTTATTAAGCTACGCATGGGAAAATATTAAAAAATAACACCCTATTTACTGGCAAAAAAGTACTTAAAGTTTGAAATTTGGTAAAGGAGGAAAAGGAAAATGTCAAGATACACAGGACCTGCTAACAAGAAAAGTCGTAGAGTTTCATTTTCTACTTTAGAAAATGGTAAGGACATGGCAAAAAGACCATATAAACCTGGTGTTCATGGTCAAGATAGAAAAGCTAAAGCTTCAAACTATTCAATCCAGTTAAACGAAAAACAAAAAGTAAAATTTACATATGGTTTAAACGAAAAACAATTTAGAATTTTATTTGAAAAAGCTGGAAAGATGCAAGGTATTCATGGTGATAACTTCTTAAAATTACTTGAAAGTAGACTTGATAATGTTGTTTATAGGATGGGACTTTCAAGAACTAGAAGAGGATCTAGACAAATAGTTAACCATGGTCACATATTAGTAAATGGTAAAAAGGTTGATATACCATCATATATAGTTAAACCTGGTGATACTATAAGTGTTAAAGAAGCATCACAAGATCATAAAGCAATAAAAGAAGCTTTAGAGGCTATTAATAATACTGTAGAATATGTTACATTTGATAAAAATAAGCTTGTTGGTACATATGTTAGATATCCAGAAAGAAGTGAACTTAGTTCTGATATAAACGAAGCTTTAATTGTTGAATTTTATAGTAGATAAAAAAAATCCATTTGGATTTTTTTATTTTGCTCTTTTATTTAATAAATGTAAGAATAATGAAACTATAACTATATTAGATATAGATATTAATATATTATCAATATTAACTTTATTCATTTGATCTACACTTTTTTTATCCTGTAAATAATAATATTCACAATTTTCTTTTCTCTCTTCATCTATTTCTTTTTTACATTCATCATCAGTACACTCGTATGGAAGTTTATCGAGTACACAAACTTCTTTAGCATACTCTTCATACGTTCCGATATTTTCCTTATTAATAAGTTTAATCCCTACACCGAACGTTATAACAATGGCAACCATAAGCCATATAACAAGTATAGAGTTAATTACCTTTAAAAATATATCCTTTTCTTTCGAAAATAATTTTGTCATTATATTCCTCCTACTCAAAAATTACTAAATAGTATTTCTTCTTACCACGTCTAACTACTATATATTTATTATATAATGCTTTTTCTTTATTTACAAGTAAATTTAAATCATTTATTTTTTCACCATTTATACTAATAGATCCATTTGTTATAAATTCCCTTGCCTCTCTTTTACTTGAAAGTATATTAGTATTTACAAGCATATCAACAATATTCATATCTTCATTAATGCTTTGTGTTGGAACGCCTTTTAATGCCTCTTTTAACTCTGATTCAGTTAAATCTTTAATATTTCCATTAAATAGTGCATCTGTTATTTTTATAGCTCTATCATATGATTCTTCACCATGAATAAATTTTATAACTTCTTTAGCTAATCTCTTTTGAGCAATTCTTAAGTGTGGCTCTTTATTATGTTTTTCCATAATATCTTCTATCTCATCTTTACTTAAGAATGTATATTTCTTTAAGTAATCTTCCATCATTATATCCTCAAAATTTAGTATATATTGATACATTTCATAACTAGATGTTTTATTTTCATCAAGCCATAACGCATTACCATAACTTTTTCCTAATTTTTTACCAGTTGAATCTACAATTAGAGGTACAGAAAATGCGTAAACTTCTTCATTATTTAGTTTCCTAATAAGCTCTATACCTGTTGTTAAATTACCCCATTGATCTGATCCACCAAATTGTAAAGTCGCACCATAATTATCATGAATATATTTAAAGTCGTAACCTTGTATTAACATATAAGAAAATTCAGCATAAGAAATACCAACTTCCATTTGTCTTTTTACAAGATCCTTATTTATCATATAGGCAACATTTACATATTTACCAACATCTCTTAAAAAATCAATATAGTTATAATTTTTAAACCAATCATAGTTATTTACTACTAGTGTATCCTCACCAAATAGTTTTTTCATTTGCTTTTCTATCTTTACAAAGTTACTTTCAATTACCTTTATATCAGCTTTCTCTCTTTCTCCAGTTCCTCTTGGGTCTCCTACTCTACCTGTTGCTCCCCCAACTAGGATAATTGGCTTATGTCCAGCTCTTCTTAACCTCTCGACAACTAAAAATGTAGGTAATTGCCCGATATGTAAGCTATCTGCAGTTGGATCTGCTCCTATATAAAAAATCATATGCCCATTATTTAATTTTTCCTTTAAATCAGGTGAAGTTACATCTTTAATAAGGCCTCTATATTTTAAATCTTCATATAATTTCATATTTATTCATCTCCATTTATTTTAATATCTTTATAAATTCTGGTTTTCTATTATGAAAAACCGCTATCTCATGCACATTTAAATATTCCAAAAATTCATATACCTTATCAAAGTTTTCAGCTAAATGTTCCACCTTATGTGCATCAGATCCTATTGTTATTATTTTTCCACCTAATTCTATATATCTTTTTATAATATCTATATTAGGATGTGCACTTGATAATCCATATCTGAATCCTGAAGTATTTATTTCTATTCCCTTATCTTTTTTAATTAACTCGGATAAAATAGAATCTAGTATTTCTTTAAATTCATTATATTCAATCTTTTTACTATCATACCCACCATATCTAACTACATAATCAAGATGACCATATACATCAAATTCTTCTTTATATATTTTTACATTTTCAAGTACTTCTCTAAAGTATCTTAAATAGGCCTCTTTTCTCGTCAAACCTTCAAAAAAGCTTTTATCCGTAGCCATATCCTTTTTACACGTTATATGTGAAGATCCTATTACAAAATCAAGTGGATAACTTTTCACTATACCACTGACTTGTTTTTTAATATCGGGTTGTAAACCTATTTCTAATCCAAAATTTGTTTTCAAAACTTTATCATTTTTATGCTTTAAATATTCTTCCATATATTTCTTTACATCAAGTGTTTTTAAGTTTGTCTGTAACCCAGTATAATCATCATAGTGTTCAGTAAAGGTTATTTCATCAACATTACGTTTTGAAGCAGCTTGTAAATATTCGTCTATAGTAGATATTCCATCATGACTTATATTTGTATGAACATGACTATCTTTATATTTATTCACTTTTATCCCTCCATAAATAGAAAAAATCCATAAATAAGGGACGAATAAACCGTGGTACCACCCTAATTCATAGATTTCTATGCACTTTTAACCTTTAACGCAGATTATGCGAATTAATTCAAAATATTGTAATTCATTAATATTATGCCTAAGTTTACACCAGCCACTTAAGTCTCTTTAGTTTTCATTAATATTAATTACTTTGATATTTATCACAATTAATTTACACTTATATTTTATTATAAAATTAATAATTAGTCAATTAAAAAAGAAGATTATTCTTCTTCTAATTGTAGTGTTACAATTGATGTGAAACATTTCTATATAAAAAAAGTAATTCAAGTCGTATAATTGAGTTAACGAAAAACAATATACGAAAGGACTTGAATTACATGAATAGTATATCACAAAACATTAGATATTTACCACATG
>JAGBAW010000001.1 GCA_017938725.1 Bacilli bacterium
ATAGTACTTTTAGTTTAAAAGATAATTATAGAACAAATTATTTCTTGTCAAAAAGAATGTAAAAATATGTAAAAAAAATACAAATTAATTGTATGACTTGTATTTTCTCTTAAATTTTTCCAACATTTACTTTACTTCATCATAAAACAAAAAAAGCCAGAGTAATGGCCTTTATTTAAAGTATTTATCTATTAGTTCCTTAACAAAAAATGTATATTCTGCATCCTCTACATCCGATTCATCTGCTTCTACTAAACATAGTGGTGGAAATAACACGCACCACCAGTTATCACCATCACCATCACCTAGTGTTATAACAAGGGATTCATATTTGCCCTCTTTATATTCTATACCCTTATATTCCTTTTTTGGAAAATAATTATAACCATAATTAATATTATAGTCCTTATCATAATTTAACTTTTTTAAAGTTTCTTTAACTAAGGAATCAATCTCATCTATATTTTCTTTTATTATATTTCTTGTATCTTCAATTGTTTCTTTTCCATTTATTAATTCAAATATTTTATTTTGCACTACGTTTCTTACTTGAATCTTAATATTTTGATCATAAATTGTATTACTATTTGCAATTACTCTAAATCTAATTGCTTCATCTGGAATAATATCTTCACTAGCTTGTGCATTATTATAAACATAAAATAATGAAATAATAGACAAAAAAAGTAATATAATTTTTTTCATAAAAAATCATCCTTTCAAAATACCTATGGATGATTTTTTTTATTTTATTCAAAATTATGTATAAATACCATTCTATCTCTTTGTTCTAAATCTTTTCTTACTATCACAGTTGGATTATTTAAATATTTACTTGCTAATGCTTTTATTTGTTTAGCTTGGTTCATGCCTATCTCAAAGCATATTAAATATTTATCATTTATTATATTATTTATATTTCTTAATATTTCTTCATAATAATACAAACCATCTTTACCTGCAAATAAAGCTAAATGTGGTTCATTATTATATACTATATCCATTACTTTCTCATTATACGCTATATATGGTGGATTACTTATTATAATATCAAATTTAGCGTTTACACCATCATATAAATTTGTTTTTATAAACTTTATACTAACATCATTTTGCTTGGCATTTCTTTTAGCAACTTTTAATGCTTTTTTAGATATATCAGTTGCAACTATATCAATATTAGTATTTTCCTTCTTTAAAGCTATACTAATGCAACCTGAACCTGTTCCTATTTCTAGTAATTTTATTTTATTGTTAAAATATTTATTAATATACTTTAAAGTATTTTCAACCAATTCTTCCGTTTCAAACCTTGGTATTAATACATTTTTATTAACATTTATTTTATATCCATAAAATGATACATTCCCTATTATATATTGAACTGGGATTCCATTTTTTAATTTTTTTATTGCTTTTGGTAAATCTTTTCTATTTACATATTTTTCTAAATATTCTATATCAGTCATTTATACCTCTAATTACTATACCAGCTTATATTATTATCAGGGTTTATTAATTTTAATATTTTTTCTTCTTCTGATTTTAATTCATCTTTAGAAAGTAATTCTGCTTTAACAAAATCACAATCTTTTAATTCAATATGTTTTGTAGCTTTGTTACGCTTATAACAATAAAGATCCTTTATATGATATTTTTCTCTTTTATTTGATTGTCTTCTTTGAATAGAAGTTATACTTCCGCATTCGTGGCACAATAAATCAGATTTCACAGTTTTTATTTTGCTCATTTATTCACCTGCTAATTTTCTCCTTTGATCTTCGTTGATAAGTGCTTCTACTATCTCTTCTAATTTACCTTGCATTATTCTATCTAGTTGCATTAAAGTTAAATTTATTCTATGATCTGTTACTCTATTTTGTGGATAATTATATGTTCTTATTTTTTCAGCTCTATCTCCCGTTCCTATCTTACTTCTTCTTTCATCCTCTATTTGGGCATTTTGTTTTCTTTGTATATCATCATATACTTTACTTTTTAATATTTGCATTGCCTTTTCCTTATTTTTTAATTGGCTTCTCTCATCTTGACAAGTTACAACAGTATTAGTAGGTAAATATGTTATTCTAACTGCACTATCTGTTGTATTTACTCCTTGTCCTCCTGCACCACTACTTCTATATACATCTATTCTTATATCACTTTCTTTTATATCTATATCTATATCTTCAACCTCTGGCAAGACTGCAACTGTCGCTGTAGATGTATGAACTCTTCCTTGTGATTCAGTAGTTGGAACTCTTTGAACCCTATGTGTACCAGATTCATATTTTAATTTTGAATAAACGCTATCCCCTTTAATCATGAATTCAATTTGAGAATATCCTCCACTTGTTCCCTCAACAGAATTTATTACTTCTACTTTCCATCCCATTGATTCAGCATACCTTGAATACATATCAAATAAGTCACCCGCAAAAAGGTTTGCCTCATCTCCACCTGCGGCTCCTCTTATTTCAACAATAATATTTTTATCATCATTAGGATCTTTTGGTAAAAGTAATATTTCAAGATTTGTTTCCACTTTTTCTTTTTGAATTTCTAAGTTTGCTAATTCCTCTTTAGCGAAAGCAAACATTTCCTTATCATTTAACATGTCTTTAGCGTCATCTATGTCACTTAAGATTTTCTTATATTTTTTATATTCTTCTATTATTTCAGTAAGTGATGATTGTTCTTTAGATAGAGTAGTCATCATTTTTACATCACTTAAAACTTCTGGTTTACTAAGTTCATCTGTTAAAAAATTATATCTTTCTAAAGTAGCTTCTAATCTATCTATCATATTTATCACCTATTCTTCTATATCTTCTTCATCTACTATTGATAAATCTTCCAAATCGTCTTCTGGTAAATCATCTATATCTCCATCACCATAATCATCTTCTAAATCTATATCATCTTCATCCTGTAATTCTTCATCTTCCTCTATAGATTCATCTTCTATTTCCTCACCAGTGTCATCTTCACCTTCATCAACTATAACCTTTACAACATGATTTTCTTTTAAATCCCAATCGATACTATCAATTAATATAAATCTTTTATCTGTAGAAAGAGCTGTAAAAAAATCTCCAATTTTTGCTTCAAACTCAGATTCACTTAGTTCAAGTAAATTACATACTTCTTTAAATAAATTTGGTGTATTATATTGTTTGTTATCTTCTTTAATTATTTCATATGCTATATCAGTATAGCTCATTAATTCTAATTCTAACTTATCTTTTTTTCTTATACTCATAATGTTACATCCTTTCATTTATAAATATTCATTATATGTATATGTTTAATGTTTATTAATGACCCTACATTTTACTTGGCATCTGTATACCTAATATTTCAAGACCCTTCCTTAGAACTGTGCCAACCATATTTATCAAATATAAACGGGAATGTCTTTCATCAGGATTGTCTGATAACACTTTATTTTTATTATAAAATGCGCTATAGCTTTTTGCTAAATCTATTAGATATCTTGATAATATATAAGGTTCATTTTTAATAGCTGATTGCTCTATAATATCTGTAAAATTATAAAGTAGCTTAACAATACTATATGATTGTTCGTCACTAAGTTTACTATAATTTATATCTTTTAGCAATACATTTTCGGAGGATTTTGACAAAATACTATTAATTCTTACATACATATATTGTATGTATGGACATGTTTCACCTTGAAATGAAAGCATTTCATCTAAATCAAATACTTCGTCTTTTATTCTAGAATTATACAAATCACTAAATACCACTGCACCTACTCCAACCTTTTTAGATATTTCATCTATTTCAGATAAATCTGGATTTTTTTCTTTTATTATTTGTTTTGCCTTAGAAATTGATTCATTTAATATATCTTCAAGTTTAATGAAATTTCCCTTTCTTGTAGACATTTTTCCTTCCTTTAAACTATACATCCCATAAGATACATGTTCTAAGCCGTTTATATACTTATCATCTAGGCCTAAGTATTTTGCTACTTTAAAAACTTGATTAAAATGAAAATCCTGTTCATATCCTGTTACATAAATACTCTTATCATAATCATAGACTCTTGATCTATATATAATGGCAGCTAGATCACGAGTAGCATATATACTTGATCCATCACTTTTTTTCACTATACATGGGGTATCTATTCCATCTTCCTTTAAATCAACAACCATAGCCCCTTCACTTTGTACTAATTTATTATTTTTCTTTAATATATCTACAACCTCATCTATTTTGTCTGTATAAAATGCTTCTCCTTTTATGCTATCAAATTTTATTCCTAGTAAGTCATATGTCCTTTGAAACTCTTTTAAGCTAAGATCTCTAAACTTTTCCCATAATCTAGTACAATATTCTTCTTTTTCTTCAAGTAATTTAAAATTTTCCCTACATCTATCAAGTACTTTTTCATCCTCTTCACATAAATTATTTATCCTTATATACATCTTTGTAAGCTCATCAATTGGATTATCATCAATATTATATTCATTTCCCCATAGTTTATAAGCTTCAATCAATTTACCAAATTGAGTTCCATAATCACCTAAATGATTAATTCCGATAGTATTATAGCCTAAGAATTTATAAATATTATATAAAGCATGCCCAATTACTGTTGTTCTTAGATGTCCAATATGAAATGGTTTTGCTATGTTTGGGGATGAATACTCAACCAAAATAGTTTTATTATTACCAATATTGGATCTACCATAATCATCTTTTTTTTCTTCAAACTCACTAAATACGGTCCTTGTTACTTCTTCTTTATCTAAATAAAAATTTAAATATCCACTTACACTTTCTATTTTTTCTATATAATCTGGAGTTCTTATTTTTTCTTTTAATTCTTGTGAAATAACTATAGGAGATTTTTTCAAAGTCTTTGCTAAACTAAAACAAGGAAATGAATAATCTCCCATAGATTCTTCTTTAGTTAAATTTATATTATTATATATTTCATTTTCATCAATTTGTAAAATTGCTGATAATAAATCTGCAATTTTCCTTTTAAAGTTTCTCATTTTTACATCTCCTTTATATCAATTTGATATTTAAATATACCTGTTTTTTCATTTGATAACCATAATTCATATTCTATATATAATTTATTTTTTTCTATTATTAATTCATTTGTAAAAATTTCAGTATCTATGTAAAAATTTAAATCTTTTATAAAATATTTTGAATCTGTTTTTCTTTTTAATATAAAATTAAATATAATAAGTGATTCATTATTGTCTTTTTTCATAATTATATTATCTTTATTAAAAGTCATTTTTATACTTTCATTTTCATATTTAAATTCTAATTCTTTATTTTCAATATATTTTGCTTTAATATTTTCTTTTTTTATTACTTCATCATTATTTTTAATCATTAAATCTACATAATATTCCATAAAAATTTCACCAATCTTTTTTTCAACGTAGATTATAACATATATATAATAAAATTGCACTTATATTTTGTTTTTTTTTTAACATAATATAAATAGAAAAATTGGTGATTTATATGAAGAGAAAAAAGATATTACTGAAATTATTTGTTTTTTTTAGTTTTTTTATATGCATTTTATTTACATTTATATATTTTTATATAAGATTAACACCTAAATTAGATTTAAAAAAAACTAATAATATTATTCTTTATGATAAAAACAATAAAGTATTTTTTAAGGGAAATGGTTCTAAAGAATGGATAACTTTAAATCTAGTTGATCAAGATTTAATAGATGCGACTATTTCGATAGAAGATAAGAGATTTTATTCGCATAATGGGTTTGATTATATTAGGATAATAAAGTCAATGTATAACAATATTGTAAATGGTAATATTGTTGAGGGTGCTTCAACTATATCGCAGCAATATGCTAGAAATTTATATCTTACTTTTGAGAGAAATTGGTCTAGAAAAATTAAAGAGGCTTGGCTTGCACTAAAACTTGAAATTAATTATTCCAAGGACGAAATACTAGAGGGTTATTTAAATACTATTAATTATGGCAATGGAGTTATGGGTATTCAAAATGCTGCAAGGTATTATTTTAATAAAAGTGCAGAAAATTTAAGTCTAGCTGAAAGTTCTATGCTTGCGGGAATACCAGGTTCTCCTCAGGAATATTCTCCTATTAATAATGAAAAAAGTGCTAAGGCAAGACAAAAAGTCATTTTAGATAGTATGGTTAAAAATGGGTACATCACAGAGGAAGAATCAAATGAGGCATATAATACCAAGCTTACTTATTATGGAAAAAAAGATACTTTAAATCTATCTACCTTGATGTATTATAAGGATGCTGTTTTAAGTGAACTTGAAAATTTAAATGTAATACCTAGTGACTATTTGGATTCTAATGGTATAAAAATATATACTAATTTAGATTTAGATGCTCAAACTTCTTTAGAAAATGCTGTTAACTCAGATATTACAAATAATGATGAAATACAAGTATCTAGTGTTATGGTAGAAAATAAATCAGGAAAAGTAATTGCCCTTACTGGGGGAAGAAATTATGAAAAAAGTCAATACAATAGAGTTACATATTCAAAAAGGCAAGTTGGATCTACTATGAAACCTTTTTTATACTATGCTGCGCTTGAAAATGGGTTTACAGCTTCATCTACATTTTTATCCGAACCTACAACTTTTTCACTTGAGAATAATCAAACATATAGTCCCGCTAACTTTGGTAATATTTATCCAAATTATCCAATTCCCCTTATATTAGCTGTTGCATATTCTGATAATATATATGCTATTAAAACTCATTTGTTTTTAGGAGAAGATGCCATTATTAATGTAGCTAAAAAAGCTGGTATAAATACGAAACTGCCTAAAAATGTATCGTTACCTTTAGGTACTACAGAGCTTAATATTATGGAATTTACTAATGCATATTCAACAATAGCTAATGAGGGAAAGAAAAATGATTTATATCTGATTAGAAAGGTAGAAGGGGAAGATGGAAAAGTAATCTATAAACATAAAGATAAATCTAAACAGGTTTTAGATAGTAATTATACATTTATACTTAGTTCTCTTTTAAATAATTGTTATGATAATACTCTGGCAGATTACAATTCTCCTACCTGCTTAAATATTAAACCAAAGCTTACTAAAACTTACGCTATTAAAACGGGTACAACAGATACTGATTCATGGACAGTAGGTTACAATAAAGATTATACTTTAAGTGTTTGGGTTGGTTATGATAATAATAAGGATCTAGTGAGTAAGGATATGAAATATGCTAAAAATATTTGGGCTGATACAATAGAAACATATTCAAGAGGTAGGGAAGATTCGTGGTATGATAAACCAAAAGACGTAGTATCTGTAATAGTAAATCCATTAACTGGAAAACTTGCTACTAATTCATCTTCTAAAAAGAAACTTATGTATTATTTGAAAGGAACACAACCTACTGAGTTTGATAATAATAATGAAGATAATGAAAAAGATAAGAATTCATCCTGAATAACTTATCTTTTTTAAAAAATGGTAGATGTTCGCTTATTAACTATTGGTTATTTTATAGAATTAGTATGTATATATTTAATTAGTGTAAAATGCACTCCTTTATTCTTTATAGAAAATTATGATTAATAATTAAAGGAGAAAAAACTTTATATACAGTTGTTATTCTTCTACTTTTCTACTTTTATAACAAATTGATATAATGAATCAAAGTCATATTTATCTAATTTCACATCAAAGCCAACCATTTTTATTTCAGTTATTAAATTATTTATTTTCTCTATTACTAAATCAATGTTCTTTTTACTAGAGGTAGATGGTATTATTGAATCTTGATAATCATTTATTACTTCTATTTCTTCATCTTCTATAAGTTGTTCATCTAAATTAGTAACATTATTAATATTTATTGTACTATTTAATATTGAATCTAAATCTTTTAATTTAATATCGTTTTCTGACAATTCATCAGTATTAGGTTTAAGACTTGGAAATACAAACGGATTTTCCTCTTTTTGTTTATTAGTTAAGTTTGATATTTGAATAAATTCATCTTCTTTATTATTTAATTTATTTGTTATTAAATCTTCAGTATCTCTAACATTTAACCTCTTCTCTATAATTTCATTTAATACTTTTCTTTGCAAATCTTTATCATCTATTCTTAGCAAACTTCTTGCATGTCTTTCAGATATTTTATTATTTAAAAGAGCTTCTTGAACTTCTTCATCTAAATTTAAAAGTCTTAATTTATTTGAAATAGTAGCTTGTGTTTTACCCATCCTACCTGCGAGCTGATCCTGCGTTAAATAACCTCTGTCTAGTAATTTTTTGTAAGATTTAGCTTCTTCTATTGGAGATAAGTCTCTTCTTTGTATATTTTCTACTATTGCAACTTCTGCTGATTCATTATCGTTTAAATCTATAATTACAGCAGGAACTGTAGAAAGACCCGCAATATATGATGCTTTATATCTTCTTTCACCCGCAATTATTTCATATTTATCTCCTATTTTTCGAAGGACTAGAGGCTGAATTATTCCATGTTGTCTAATAGATTCTGCAAGTTCATTTAAACCTTGTTCATCAAAGGATAACCTTGGTTGAAATCTATTTGGAATTATATCATCTAATGCTACTTCTATTATCTCTTTTTCCCTACTATTCATACTACTCACCCTTTTATTCTTATATAATTAAGTTTACAATAAAAATCCATTTTTTACAATGGATTTTTACTAATTTTATCAAATTTACGTGGATACTTTTCTTTTGTCTTTTTTATTTTTTTTATCTTCACAATATTTCTTACACTGTTTTCTATAGGTAAACTAAATGATATTACCTCTTCTAATTTGCAATCTAATTTTTTTAGTGAATTCTTTGATTTTTCTAACTCTTCATCTATATTTGCCTTCATAGCAATAAAGTAACCTTCAACTTTTACCATAGGAACACATAATTCATTTAATATATTTAATTTTGCAACCGCTCTTGATGTAACTATATCAAATTCTTCTATATGTTTTTTAGCAAAATCTTCTGCTCTTGTATGAACTGCAATAATATCCTTTAAATCAAGTTTATTTACTACCTCATTTAAAAATATAATTCTTTTGTTTAATGCATCAACTAATGTAATTTTAAGATTTGGAAAGAATATTTTTAGAACGATTCCGGGAAATCCTGCACCTGTTCCTACATCACATATATTTAATTCTTGATTTAAATCATATGCTTTTATGATAGTTAAACTATCATAGAAATGTTTTAAATATACATCCTCTTTATTAGTTATAGCAGTTAAATTTATCTTTTCATTCCACTCTATTAATAAATTATAATATTCTTCTAATTTACTTAATTTTTCATCTGTAACTTCAATATTTAAATTTTTTATCTCATTTATAAATTCATCTTTATTCATCAAAATACCTCTTCATATATATTGATAAAATTGATATATCTGATGGATTAACTCCACTTATTCTTATTGCTTGTCCAAAACTCTCAGGTCTTACTTCTTTTAGTTTAATTCTTGCCTCACTTGCCAAGTTAGGTACTTTATCATAATCAATATCTTTTGGGATTTTTTTATTTTCAAGTTTCCTCATTTTTTCTGCTTCCTTTTTTGTTTTTCTAATATATCCCTCATATTTAATCATTATCTGTGCTTGTTCTAATTCTAATTCATCATACTCTTTTGATAATTTATCTTTTATATCATTAATACTTACTTCAGTCCTTTTTATATAATCATAAGCATTAATATTTTTTTCATCCTTTATTTTAATATCTTTTAATTCATGTAATATTTTCTCAATATTTTTTTCTTTTTCTATTAATCTTTGATATTGTTCTTCATTAATTAATCCTACCTGATAACCATATTTTCTAAGTCTTAAATCTGCATTATCATGTCTTAAAAGTAAACGATATTCTGCACGTGATGTTAAAAGTCTATATGGATCTTTTACTCCTTTTGTTACTAAATCATCAACAAGTACCCCTATATATGCTTCATCTCTTTTCAAAATTAATGGTTCTCTTTCTTCTAATTTAAGGGCCGCATTTATTCCAGCAATTAGTCCTTGTCCTGCGGCTTCTTCATAACCACTTGTTCCATTTATTTGGCCTGCAGTAAACAAATTTTCTATTATTTTTGTTTCAAGTGACGATTTTAAATCTCTAGAATCTATCGCATCATATTCAATCGCATATGCATATCTAAGAATTTTAGCTTTTTCAAGTCCTGGCAAGCTATGTACCATTTTTTCTTGTACATCATACGGCATACTTGTTGAAAATCCTTGTACATAAATATCATCATAGTACTTACTTTCTGGTTCTAAAAATAATTGATGACGTTCCTTGTCTGCAAATCTTACAACTTTATCTTCTATTGATGGACAATATCTAGGACCTGTTCCTAATTTTTCATAAAATCCACCATACATACTAGATTTATCTAAATTATCTCTAATTATTTTATGAGTTTCCTCAGTTGTATATGTTAAATAACATGGTTCTTGATTTTCCACAGTATAATATGGTTCATTATCAAAGGAAAAAGTATATAATTTATTATCTCCATCTTCCCTTTTAGTTTTTGAAAAATCAATAGTACTTCTTTCTATTCTAGGGGGCGTTCCCGTTTTCAATCTTAATAATTTAAATCCTAATTTTTCTAGATTTTCACTTAAATATAAAGAAGGTCTTGTCCCTTTTGGACCACTTACTGTTCTTTTATCTCCAACAAGTATATTTGCTTTCATATATGTTCCTGTTGTTAAAATAACTGCATCACACATTATTTCTTTTCCTGTGGATAATTTAACTCCTTTTATTTTATTTTCCTCTATTATTAAATCTTCTACTATTTCCTCTATAATATCTATATTTTTATGTTCCTCTAATAGCCTTAACATCTCTTTTGGATATGTAACCTTATCTCCTTGAGCTCGAAGTGATCTAACAGCTGGACCTTTACTACTATTTAAAAGTTTCATTTGAAGCAAAGTTTTATCAGCGACTTTTCCCATCATTCCACCTAAAGCATCTATTTCTCTTACAACTATTCCTTTTGCGGAACCTCCAATAGATGGATTACATGGCATCATTGCTATTGTATCTTTAGAACCTGTAACTAAAAGTGTTTTATGACCTTTATTGGCGGATGCAAAAACTGATTCACAACCAGCATGTCCACCACCAACTACAATTATTTCATATTTCATTTACTACACCCTCTTTTTGCAAATGTATTATACTACAATATTTATTTTTATACAATTAATAAAGCAGACTAATTGTCCGCTTTTTTGTATAGCATCTTATTTAAAAGTATATATAAGCGCATTTAAAAACACATCCTCAGTTTTGTGATTTCAATGTAATGTGTTTTTATTTTCATAATATTCATTAAATATACTTATTGGCATTTTATAATTTTATCCTAAAGTATATTTTTTATTAGTTTCTTTTTTACTAGAATCAAGATTATCTTCTATTTTTTCAAGTTCTTCTTCTGGACCTTCCTCATAATCCAAATCATATCCGTTTTCTAAATCAACGATTTTATAATATTTTTCTTTAATATATGGATATTCTTCCATTACTTTCCTTATATCATCAACAGGTTCACTTGGAATCAAAACAAACTTACCATTTTCATCTTTTTCTATTTTATATGCTGTATATACATAATGACATTTTCTCTGTTCACCAGTTAAATTTGCATGATTGGCATCTCTTGTCCAAGAATACATTGTTGTTGTAATATAGGTATAGTATAAATAAGTTTCTTTTCCAATTAGCATATAATTTGGAATTGGTTGATTGTATATATAAGAATATCTATATTCAATATAATCTTTGTTCTCAGCTTGATTTTGCAAAATTGTATCTATATTATCTTCTATTAATAATAAATTATTTTTATCAAAAAATTTATAAAGAGATTTTTCATCTTCTGTTATTAAAATATAATCATCATTTCTTTCATACCCTTCATATTTTAAATACTCTTTATCCATGATATATCTACAATATCCCTCATCATTTGTATATAAATGAGCATGATCTTCTTTAATTTCGCAATCTGCCTTTTTACCACAACCAGTCAAAGATGTTACTAGTGCTAGTGATAATGCTGCATATTTTAATCTTTTTAATCTTTTTTTATCCACTTAAATACCTCCTAAAATTGATGAATTCATAATACTATAGTATGATTATTTTGTCAAAAAATTAAAGACATTAAAAGTAATAAATTTAATAATGTGAAACAAAAATTCCACCTTCAACAATATGATTACTCATTCCATTTTAATCATTATTAATCCATTTGCAAGCAATGTAACGAGTATTAAATTAAGAGTATAACTAGTCCATTCTATAATACTTAATGCTATCTTTAATGATTGAGATAAATCTGTTTTACTTATAATTGCAACATTTATATCGCAAATCAATAGACAAATTAAAGAAACTATAAATAAAGCTGATACTTTTTTACTTTTTGTTTTTATTGTTGAAAAGATAATATTTATAATAAATAATAGAGCATATATTATTACTTGTATTATAATAATTTTTTGATCAAATATACAGCATATTATAAAATTTAGTAATGCAAAAAGTAATATTTTATTTGATCTACCTATTAAAAAAAATAAATAAAATATTTGCACTATTATAAATGATGATATTCCCACTGCATGCTTATCTATTAAAAGAAAGAATATATCTCCAAGTAAAGAAAAAAATAAAGATAATATTAAGTATATATTACCCTTTACTTCTTTGCTTTTATTAATTATTGTATATATAATACTTATAAGAACTGGTCCTATATTTAGTATTTCTGAATATGTTCCTATAAAAAAATTAATAAATATTATTAATAAATAAATTACTTCAAAAAGAATATATAAACACATTCAAAAACACATCCTCATTATTAAATAGAATGTGTTAATATTATTATTTTATACTCTAATTATCTTTTTTAGAATCATATTTAAATGACAAAGCCTTGGCAGATGCCTCGTTTACTTGTTTAATTCTTTCGTTTGATGTATCAAATGATAAAACCTCTGAATCTGGATTTGTTTCACATATTCTTAAATTTTGAACACAAAGATTCAATTTTGTATTTTTGAAAAAAGCATCATATAATCTATCAATAAACACTTTTTGTTCCTCTTTTAAATTTGAAAATTCAATTAATTGGCTATCAATTATTTCATCTTCTTCATCTTTAAATAAAACTTCGATTTGATTTCTACTAATATCAAATATTTTTACTTCTACATTCACTTCTTTATTTAACTGTTTAGAAATAATTTCTGCTAAGATACCTTCCCCAATTAATTCATATACTAAATCCAAAATAAGACCCCCAATCGAGTTTATAATATACTATACATTAAATTTATTGTCAACTTAACTTAGTTATTAAATTATATAACTCATTTATTGTTTGTAAGTCTAAATTATATTTATTTGATAAATCATACGCTACTTTAATGGAGTCTAATCCCTCTATTACCATACCTATTTCTTCTTTTATTTCTTTTATAGATTTACCTTTTGATAAAAGAATTCCTGCCTTATGATTTCTACTTTCTTTACTTGTGCAAGTAGCAATTAAGTCACCAAGACAAGAAAGTCCATAAAAAGTATCTTTTTTTGCACCTATTGCTAAACCTATTTTTGATATTTCATCAAGTATTTTAGTAATTGTTGTCGCTTTTATATTTTCACCTAAATTTAATCCCTCAATTATTCCATATGCTAATGCACCTATATTTTTTAATGCACCACCTATTTCAACTCCTATTACATCATTACTTAATTCAACAGTAAAGTTTGTAGACTCAAAAACATCTTTTATCTCATTATTAAAATCATCTGATTCTGATGCAAAAACTACAGATGTTTTCTTTTCTTGTAAAATTTCTCTTGCAATACTTGGTCCTGATAATATTCCAGTAATATTACTTATTTCCTCATTTACTACATCCTTTAGTAGTTTATTTGTTGTTTCTTCAAGACCCTTTGAACACATAACTATTTTTTGATTAGTTATATATTTTTTTATATCTTTAATAGTTGATCTTACCACACTTGACGGTGTAACCATTAATGTATACTCACTATTTTTTATTACATCTTCATAATTTGTATAACATTTTATATTTTCATTTAACTTTACTTCTGGTATAAAAATACATTTATGTTCCTCATTTATTGCATCACACTCTTCTTGTTTATATGACCATACCTTTATATTATGACCTAGATTTGACAAGTAATTTGCAAGTGCACATCCAAAACTTCCACTACCTATTATTGCTATATTTTTCATATACCCTACTTTCCTAGACAAAAATTACTAAATAAAGTATCTATTAACTTTTCATCATAACTTTCCCCTATTATCTCATTTAATGTTTCGCATATTTCTTTTATATCTATTTCTAAAATATCTATTGGAACATCTACCTTTAGAGCTTTAGCTAAATTTTTTGCTTGCTCTATTGCTTTTTTTACTAATGATATTTGCCTAGAATTCGATAAATATGTAAAATCTTTATTATTTAACTCATTAAGTTTAAATATATCACTTACTTCTTTCTTTAATTCTTCAACATCTTCAATAGCGGATAATTTTATTATATTTTCATCTTTAAATACATTAAAATCTATTTTTGATTCTAAATCCATTTTATTTATTACAATTATTCTTTTCTTATCTTTTGTCTTTTCAAGTAATTCTTTATCCTCACTTGTTAATATTTCATTATTATTAAATACTAATATTATTAAATTTGCTTCTTCTATTAATTTTATACTCTTTTCTACACCAATCTTTTCAACAATATCATCTGTTTTTCTAATACCTGCTGTATCAATAACATTTAATAAAATACCATTAATTCTAATTTGCCCTTCTACTATATCTCTAGTTGTACCTGCAATATCTGTAACAATTGCTTTATCTTCATCTATTAACTTATTTAGTATAGAACTTTTACCAACATTTGGTCTACCTAATATTAAAGTATTTATTCCCTCTTTTATTAATTTACCATTTTCTGATTCATAAAGTAATTTTGATAATTCTTTATTTATATATATTGAGATATCTTCTATCTCCTTTTTAGTAATTATTTCAATGTCATCATATTCTGGATAATCTATATTTACTTCTATATTGGCATTAACCATTATTAATTTATTTATAATATCTTTTATTAATTTAGATATTTTTCCTTCTATTCCATTAATTGCAAGTTTTCTTGAATTTTCTGTTTCTGAATTAATTAGATCCATTATAGATTCAGCTTCAATTAAATCAATTCTGCCATTTAAAAATGCTCTTTTAGTAAATTCACCAGGTTCTGCAAGTCTTGCACCATTTATTAGTAATAATTCTAATACCTTATTTGTGGTTGCAATACCTCCATGGCAATTTATTTCTACTACATCTTCTTTAGTAAAAGTTTTAGGAGCTTTCATGATACTTACCATTACTTCATCAATTATATTATTATCTTCCATAATATGACCATAATTAATAGTATGTGATTCTTTTTTACTTAGGTCCTTATCAAATATTTTATTTACTATTTCTATAGCATCAGTGCCACTTACCCTTATTATTGAAATAGCACCTATTCCTACTGCAGTAGATATCGCACATATTGTATCAGTCATATTATCACATCCTAACTTCTTACATTATAACACGAAAAAAAACTTGTATAAAGAAGTTATCTAAAAATACTGTGGATATATAGACTTATGACATAATGATATTGCTTTACCAGCAGATTCAACTGTTTTCACTTCTTTATCACAATATTCACTTAATCTTTGTTTTAATAATTTTAAAAAAGGTACTATCGATTCTCCATTTTCAACACTATCATAATATTTACTTAATTCATTAGATGAAAATACAAATCTATAAAATCTATCTTTTATTAGAAATTCTAATATACTATAATTAAAAATACTTATATTTTTTTTATATAGTAAATCACTTTGTATATCTGAATTATTATATTCACATGTATCTATTATATTAAATACACCATTTTGATATAAAATATTAAATAAAATATCGCATGTTTTTATACCACTATCTGATAATATTTTTGTATCTTCTTCAACAATTTTACAACCATTTATTATTTTATCAAATAATATTTTATCCCTATTTATTTCTATAAGATTTTTTCCTTTAGAATATCTAGTTATGTATCCAGACAAAACATCATCAATATAAAATACTTTATGGGCAAAAATATATGTTTTTTGTTCTATATTTTTATATTTAAGTATATCTTCTTCACTTAGATTTCTATTATCTGGTCCATTTAAATATTTCATAATTTCACGCTTATTTAATCTTTTACAAACACCTTCTGATCCTGTCCCTAAATATAACAAATTTTTCCAAAACCTATTAAAATCTTCTTTTGTATAATTAATCCTATCCATAAATTAAATCTTCCCTTTGTTTGTTTTAATATTTCATTAATTATATAATATTTATAAGAATATTAAGTTTGTTTAAGTACTATTATTCTTTACATTTTAAAGTAAAACGAGATTAAATTATGAAAAAAAGCAGAAAAATATCTTTGCACTATCATAATACTCATTATTACTTTGATTTTAATCATACTAATAAAAATAGTACCAACTTGTATAAGCCGGTACTAAAACAAATATTTTTTGAATGGTACCTAACTCTGCAAAACTAGGTATTTCCTTTTTATTTTATGCAAATTTTCTTGACATATTCATAATATCATATTTTTTTATTATTGTAAAAAATTCATTTAGATAGTTTTATTACAACACATCTATTTGGTTCTTCTCCTTCACTTTCTGTTTTGATTCCTTTAAAATCTTTTAATACATTATGAACTAATCTTCTTTCATAAGAATTCATTGAATCCATTTTTATTTCAATTCCTGTTTGAAGAACTTCTTTTGCTAGTTTTTTAGATAAAAATTCTATACTTCTTTGATGTTTTTCTTTATAATCTTCTACATCTAATACCATATTAGCATGAACCCCTGTTTTAATATATATTGATTGTCTAAGTATTACTTGTAATGCTTCTAATGTTTTACCATTTTTACCTATCAATATTGGATTATTATTTGAATGTAACTTTATCAAAATATGATTTTCTTTTCTTTTTGTTTCTAGATTTACCTCTAAACCCATCGCACAAGTTAATTCTTTTAAAAATTTTTTTGAATATTCTAATACTTCACTTTTCTTTATAACCTTTAAAATAACCTTTTTCTTTTTTAATAATCCCGCTACCTCTTCTTTGGTTACAAAGAATAATTCATCCTCTTTTACTTCAAGTTCATTTAATGCTTTTAATATTAATTCTTCTTCTGTTTTTCCTTCATAAACATATGGCTTCATATTATTTTACCTCTTTTTCTGCACTTTTCTTAACAATTAAGTTTTGCACTATTGTAAATAATGTTGATGCAATCCAATATAAAGAAATTGCTACTGAGAAGTTTAATGACATTATAGCTATCATTATTAACATAAAATTAGTCATTGTATTTGGATTAATATCATTAGTTTGTGGTGTTGGTGCTGTTTTATTTAATTTCTGTGAAATAAATGTTGTTCCTATAATTAATATAAGTATAATTACATATTCAATATGACCAGATGTAATTGCTTTCCATGGAGTTGTTCCAAGGATAAGACCAAATAAATTTTCCTCAAATATAACTGGTACTCTATTTACAGCTTCTAAAAAACCAAATAATAAAGGTATTTGAATAAATGCAAATAAGCAACTTGAAAATGGATTTATATTATATTTTTTATATAATGACATCATTTCCATTGATTTTTGATTCATTGATTGTTGATCGTTTTTATTTTCATATTTTTTATTAATTCTATCCATTTCTGGTTGCATTTTTTTCATATTTTCAGACTGCATTGCGGTTTTTTTAGTAAATGGCGCTAAAATTAATCTAATAATAATAGATAATATAATAAGTGCAATACCATAACTATGAACTAAATTTCCTATTTTTATCGTTAACCATGCAAGTGGTTTTACTACAAGTGTTTCCCATAAATTATTATAATTGCCATCACTTGGTGTAAAATTTGAACATTCTGGTAATTTATTAATATTTATTTGTTTTTTATATTCATTATATTTTTTTGTAAGACCTTCATTGTTTGGTTTACATAATATATTTTGATTTAATGTTATTTTTACTTTATCATCTTCATAAGTAACTACCTTTTTTGTCTTTGGATCCTTAAGTGTTTGTGTACAACCAGTTACAAATAAAATTAAAAATAGAAATAGAAATATTTTTTTTATGTTTTTTTTCATTTATCATTCTCTCCTAATCTAACAACTTTGAAATCAATTCTATTAAATTTGCTCTAATTTGTTCATAATTTAATTCATTTATTTCTTTCTTTACTATTATAACATAGTCAACTGGATATTTAAATATTAAATTACTTTTATCTATGATATCTTTTATTTGTCTTTTTAATTTATTTCTTCTTACTGCATTACCTATTTTTGTTGATACACATATCGCAAATCTATGCGTTTTTAAGTCATTTTTATCATAATAAATATAAAAATATTTATTTTTTACCATGTTTCTTTTATTTATTATCTTATTAACGTCATAATTTTTCTTTACTATATTTATTTTTTTCATATATTCACCTGCTTACAAAAAAAACCACTAAAATAAAGTGGAATTATTATTTAGATAAAGTCTTACGTCCTTTTTTTCTTCTATTTTTTAATACCTTACCTTTTACTCTAGAAAAAAATCCATGTTTTTTTGCTTTTTTTCTATTATTAGGTTGAAAAGTTCTTTTCATCTTTACACCTCCAGCTCATAAAACATTACAATTATATACATTTTTTTTAAGAAAGTCAAACTCTTTTATAAAACTTTCTGATTTTTTTCTTCATCTATTTCATTTTTTACTTTTTCTAATACCCTATCACATGTTTGTTCGAAGTTTCTTACCATTTCCCCTTTTCTACTAGAATTACAAATATCTTTAAAATATTCAAAATATTCTCCTTCTGTTAGTAAATAATATTCCGGTTTTATTGGATTTATTAATGACTCTATATTATTATTTTTTTTGTTTATATTTCCCCTTGCATCATAAAAGGATCCATTTATTTTTACTATAGCATGAATGTCTCCTGTTGTACATGTATATATTTGGGCTTCATTTGGAAATATTTGTTTTAACATATAAGCAAAATAATAACATCCACCCTCAGTGAATTCAGTTACTGCATCTCCTTTTGTAATATCATTATATTCATCTTTTATTTTATTTATTACAGCTTCTACCTCTTCGTCTTTCTTTCTTATACTTTCATTTATTTTCTTTATTTTCTCAGCATATTCTTGAATAACTTTTTTTATTGGTTGTTCATTTTCATTTTTACTTTCTTTTCTTATTGTTTGAAGATATTCTCTATATTGCTTAACTATTTCATTTATTTTTTCCTTATCATCCATTTATATACATCCTTTTTTTGATTATATCATTTATATATATATATGTAAATTACTTAAGAAAAAATAGTATTTTTTTTAATATACATGATATAATATATTAGGGTGTTTGAATGATTAATATTAAAACTGATTCTAGAAAGGTTAAAAAAGGGGATACTTTTATTGCTATTAAAAATGTAGTAAGAGATGGGCATGATTATATTAATCAAGCAATTAAAAACGGAGCAACTAGAATTATATGTGAACATGGTAGTTATCCTGTTGAAACAATTATTGTAGATGATACAAAAAAATATTTAAATGAATATTTATATGAAAATTATTATCAAAAATTTAAAGATATAAAATTAATAGGGGTAACGGGTACTAATGGAAAAACAACTATTTGCTATTTAATTTTTCAAATATTAAATTTACTTGGAGAAAAATGTGCATATATTGGAACAATAGGTTTTTATTATGGTAATGTAAGAAGAGAGCTTAATAATACAACTCCTGATACAGATTTATTATATGAGATGTTATTAGAAGCAAAAGAAAATGGATGTGAATATGTTGCAATGGAAGTAAGTAGTCATGCACTTGATAAAAATAGAGTATATGGACTTGAATTTGATGAAGTTGCATTTACAAATTTAACTAGGGATCACTTAGATTATCATAAGACTATTGAAAATTATATTGAAGCTAAGAGAAAATTGTTTGATAAAACTAGAGATAATAAAATTGCAGTTATTAATGCTGATGATAAATATTTTAAAGAGTTTATTAATAAAAAAAATACTAATATATTAATTAGTCAAAATGAGGGAGATTTACTTATAAAAAATATTGAATTATCACATTTGAATACAAATATTACTTTTGAATTTAAAAATAAAGAATATAATACTTCTATTAATATGATAGGTAAATATAATGTTTATAATTTTTTAACAGCATTACTTCTAGTAAACCAATTGGGATTTAATATAGAAGATATATTAAAGTTATCAAATATAATAAATGCACCATTAGGGAGAATGGAAAAAATTATATATAAATCAAATAGTATATTTATTGATTATGCACATACTCCAGATGCTGTTATAAATGTTTTAAAGAGTGCAGAAGAATTTAAAAAAGGAAAAATAATATCTATACTAGGATGTGGTGGAGATAGGGATAAAACAAAAAGACCATTAATGGGGAAAGCTGCTGAAGAAAACTCAGATTATGTTATATTTACAAATGATAATCCAAGGACAGAAAATGAAAAACAAATTATGAGTGATATTATATATGGTTTAAATAAAGATAATCATGAAATTATATTTAATAGAGAAGAGGCAATAAAAAAAGGAATTTCTTTATTAAATGAGAATGATATATTAATGATTCTTGGTAAAGGGCATGAGGATTATCAGATTATTGGAAATAAAAAAATACATTTCAGTGACAAAGAAATAGTAGAAAAATATATTAAATCATAAAATAAGGGGAATAGTATGAATAAAAAAATATATATAAAAGATATAATAGATGTTTGCAATGCATATTTATTTTGTGGAAATGAGAAAATTGAATGTACTTCTTTTTCTAAAGATACAAGGCAAATAGAAAAAAATGATGTTTATGTTGGCATTAAAGGGACAAATTTTGACGGAAATTTATTTTTTGATGAAGCATTTAAAAAAGGTGCTTGTGCATGTATTTTAGAGAAAAATTCTTTTAATAATTTAGATATTGATAAAGAAAAATATATTAATAACACAATAATTTTAGTTGATAATTCAATAAAGGCTTTACAAAAACTCGCTAAATATAAAAGATCTTTGTATGATATACCAGTAATTGCGGTTACTGGAAGTGTAGGTAAAACTAGTACTAAAGATATGATTGCTAGTGTTCTTAAACAAAAATATAATGTATTAAAAACTGAAGGAAATTATAATAATCATATTGGACTTCCTTTAACAATTTTAAAATTAAAAGAACATGATGCTTTGGTATTAGAAATGGGTATGAATAATCTTGGTGAAATAAGTTTACTAAGTAATATAGCGAATCCCAACATTGCAGTTATTACAAATATTGGTACTGCACATATTGGTAATTTAGGATCTAGAGAAAATATTTTAAAAGCCAAATTAGAAATATTAGATGGAATAAGTAGTAATGGAGTACTTATTATAAATAATGATAATGACTTACTTCATGAAAATTTAGAAAATATAAAACATAAAATAAATGTTATAACAATAGGAATAGATAATAATAGTGATTATAATGCCTATAATATAATAGATAATGTATTTAGTAGTAAATTTAATATTAATGATAATGATATAGAAGTCAATGTCGGGGGTAAACCATTTATATATAATAGTTTAGTTGCATATGCTATAGGAAAATATTTAAATATTAATGAAAAAGATATTATTAAAGGAATAGCAAAATTTAAATTATCTAGTAATAGGATGGAAAAAATTATAAATAATAAAGGAGTAACTATTATTAATGATACATATAATGCTAGTTATGACTCTGTTATAGCAGCCTTAGACCTAATAAACAAATCTAATTATAAAAGAAAAGTATTAATATTAGGTGATATTTTGGAACTTGGTGATTATTCTAAAGATATACACAATAAAATAGGCAAATATATAAGCAACTTAAATATTAACAAGATTATATTAGTAGGAAATGAAGTTAAATATGTAAAAGAGGCATTATTTAATGGTAATTTTAATATGAATAATTTATATTATTTTGAAAAAGAAAGTGATACTTATAATTTATTAAATGATTTACTTCAAAAAGATGACATTGTATTAATTAAAGGATCTCATGGTGTAAATTTAATAAATATTGTGGATAAAATTAAATAATTTTTATGTTAGTGAAATTAATTTCACTTTTTTTGTGGAAAATTTTTCTATTTTTTATTATAATATAAAGAAAAATTTATTTATAAACAATTTAAACAAAATGTTTATAAAATTCTTATGTTTATAAAATAAAATGTTTAAACAAAATTTGTGGAAAATGTGGAAAACTATATTTTTTACTTATAATATAATAATTTTTATCAACTTATGTTGTTGATAAGTAATGTTAACAAATATTTTTGCTTGAAATAAAGAAAAAATGGGTTATAATTAACTTATAAATGTAATACTTCAGGGGGAGGTGGCATTAATGAATGTAGAAAACATTTGGAATAAATTTTTAAGTATGATAAAGTCTAGATTATCATCACTTTCATATAATACATGGTTTTCTTCATCTAAACTTGTTGAATTAAATGAAGATGCTGCCATAATAATTGTTCCTACAATTGCACATAAAAAACATTTATCTGAATCTTATATGGATATTATTAATGAAATTTTCAACAGTATAACTGGAACTAATTTTAATATTGAATTTTTACTTGAAAATGAATATGAGCAAATTAAAAATAGTAATAAAAATGGAATGCAAGAAGAAGTAGAAGAAATAGGAGTCCCACATAATAGTATAGAAAAAGCTAACTTAAATCCTGATTATGTATTTGAAAATTTTATAGTAGGGGAAAGTAATCGATTTGCACAGGCAACAGCACTTGCAGTAGCTGAAAATCCAGGAAAAATGTATAATCCTTTATTTATATATGGAAATAGTGGACTTGGTAAAACACATCTAATGCAGGCAATTGGTAATTATATAGTAAAAAATACTAATAAAAGGGTATTATATGTTACAAGTGATCAATTTATTAATGATTTTTTAGGACTTAATAAAAGGGATAAAGATGGTACAAATTTTGATTATGTAGATTTATTTAAAGATAAATATAGGAATATTGATGTTTTAATAATAGATGATATACAATTTTTAGGTAATGCACCAAAAACACAAAATGAATTTTTCCACACATTTAATACTTTATATGATGATAAAAAACAAATTATTATTTCATCTGATTCTTCACCTGATGATTTAAAGCATCTTGAAGATAGACTTAGAACTAGATTTAATTGGGGATTAAAAGTAAACATTTTTCCACCGGATAATGATTTAAGAAAAGAAATACTTAGAAAAAAAATGGCTAATATGGACTTTTCAAGACATATTACTGAAGATGCGATTGACTATATCGCTAATATGTGTGCATCTGATGTAAGAAGTTTAGAGGGTGCTTTGACTAGAGTTTGTGCATATTCTACAATATTTTTTGAAGAGGAAATTACATTGGACTTAGCAATTGAGGCTTTAAAAGGAACAATAAATCAAACGACAAATTTTAAAAATGATATTCAAAAAATTCAAAGAGTAGTTGCTGAATATTATAATGTATCTGTAGAAGATTTGAAATCAAAAAAAAGAGTAGCAACTATTGCATTTCCAAGACAAATTGCAATTTATTTATCAAGACAATTAACTGATGAATCATTTCCAAGAATTGGAATGGAATTTGGTGGAAGGGATCATTCAACAGTAATACATTCATGTGATAAGATAGATAAGGAAATTAAAAACAATAAACAGTTAGAAAAAATAATAGAAGAAATTAAAGAAAAACTAAAATGATGTGGATAAAATTAAGTAATTAACAAAATATTAAACATTTTTCAACAAATAAATTTATAAATATTTACTTATATTATAAAGAAAAATATACTTTTAAACATTTTCCACATTAATAATAAAAATAAAATTTAATTTAAATAATATAATATGATATAATTTAAAGTAGGAGGGTTAAAATGAAATTTAGTATTAAAAAAGAAATATTATTAGAAAATTTAAATAATGTATCAAAAGCTGTATCAACTAAAAATGTTATACCAGTTCTTGGAGGAATAAAATTTAATTTAACAAATGAAGGATTGTTTTTAACTTCAACAAATAATGATATAGATATAGAATGTTTTATAAATAAGAAATATATTGATAAGATAGATATGACAGGGACAATAATTATTCAAGGAAAATATTTACTAGAAATAATTAGAAAACTACCTGATGGTATTATTAATATAGAAATAATAGATGGTTTAAAAATATTAATATATACACAAAATTCTAATTTTAATTTAAATGGTATTGATTCGTCAGAGTTTCCAAATGTTAATTTAGATATTTCTACAAATCCAATAATATTAAGTAAAAAGATAATTAAAAATATAGTAAATCAGACTTTATTTGCAACTTCATCACAAGAATCTAGACCAGTTCTTACAGGTATTAATATAAAAATAGAGAATGATAAAATGGAATGTATTGCAACTGATTCATATAGACTTGCTAAAAAAATAGTAGAATTAGATTCTCCTGTTGATAATATAATTAATATAGTCGTTCCAGGAAAAAATATAGGTGAACTTTCTAAAATTTTAAATGATGAAGACGAAAATGTAGAAATTCACATTTTCTCAAATAAGATTCTATTTAAGTTTGATAATATATTATTTCAATCAAGATTATTAAATGGAACATTTCCTGATACATCAAGATTAATTCCTGATACATTTGAACTTGAAATAAAAACAAATTTAGATGAATTTTATAGTGTTATTGATAGAGCTGCTTTATTAACATCAGAAAAAGAAAAAAATGTTATTAAATTTGAAACTAATGGTAATGAAGTAACTGTAAGTTCTAATACTCCAGAAATAGGTAGGGTTGAAGAAAAAATAATAGTTACTAAAAATAATGATAAAGAAATAAAAATAGCCTTTTCATCTAAATTTATGATGGAAGCATTGAGGACAATAAATAGTAAGGATATAAGAATATTATTAAGTTCAGATATTAAACCTATTATTTTAAAAACAGATGAAGATGAAAATTTAGTTCAATTATTATTACCAATTAAGACTTATTAGAAGAGAAAAATTAAATTTTTTCTTTTTTTTGTCAAAAAACAACAAATTTTTCATAAAAATTGATTATTAATAGAGGAAATTATTTTTTTTTGGAGAAAATAATTTATGAAGTCCATTAAACAAGAGGAGGGGGATTTTATGGATGAATATGAAATTAATTCTAATACTATAGCATTAATACCAATTGATAGTGAAAAAACAAAAGTTATTGAAGAAAAAGAAACATTTATGGTAGAAATGTGTGCAATGAAAATAATAGAAAGAAGTTGTGAATTTTTTGGTAGTACATACTTAGGTAGACACATGGGAACAAAAGCACTAACAGGAATAAGCCATAAATCTCCAATAATTATAGAGGAGAGCAAAAATATTATATATTTTCCTACTACGTCACCAAGATTAGATGAATGTATGTGGCTATCATTAAAGCATATTCAGAATTATAAAGATGAAAATGGTAAATTAATGGTATTTTTTGAAAATGGCCAAAATATTAATGTTGATATATCATATGGGTCATTTGATAATCAATACCTAAGGGCTACAAAATTAGAATCAATTTTAAGAAAAAGAAAATTAAGCTAAAATATCATACAAAAATATTAAATTATTTTTGTATTTTTAATTAAAAATATGTTATTTAAGCCCATTTTATGATATAATTAGTATGTATGTATAGGAGCATTATTTATGGATCAAAATGAAAATAAGGTCGTTAAAATAGGGTTAAAATGATTTTAAAGAAAATTTCATTAAATAATTTTAGAAATTATTCTAAATTGGAACTTACTTTTGATAAAAAAATAAATATTTTCATTGGAAATAATGCTCAAGGTAAAACAAATATACTCGAAGGTATATATGTTTTATCTATTACAAAATCCCATAGATGTAATAAAGATTCATTTCTTATAAAGCAAAATGAATTATTTACTAAGGTAAATGGAGAAATTGTCCATGAAAATTCACTAAAAAAGTCATATGAAGTTCTTATTAATTCAAAAGGTAAAAAAGTGAGTATTAATGATGTTCCATTTAGAAAAATAAGTGATTATTTGTCAAATATTAATACAATTATGTTTTGCCCTGATGATTTGGAAATATTAAAAGGTCCACCAAATAATAGAAGGTATTTTTTAAATGTTGAAATAAGTCAATTTTATAATAATTATTTAAAATATATAAATGATTATAATAAAGTATTAAAGAATAGAAATGAGTATTTAAAAAATAATGTGGATAAAATTGATAATATTTATTTTGACATAATTACCAATGAATTAATAAAATTAAATATTGAAATTCTTAACTCTAGGAAAAATTATATTGATAAAATTAATTATCATATAAAAAAAATTTATAAAGACCTAACTGGTAAAGCAAAAATATTTGTTAAATATGAGTCATTTGTAGATATGAGTCATAATAGTAAATTATTTGATGATATAAAAGAAAAATATGATAGAGTGTATTTTCAGGAATTACAGCAAAAAACTACTTTGGTTGGAGTTCATAGAGATGATTTTTCTATATATTTAGATGATGTTAAGATAAATAATTTTGGTTCACAAGGTCAACATAGAATAGCAATACTTTGTTTTAAGCTTGCAGAAATTGAAATGATGAAGGAAAATAAGTATGTTAAACCTATTCTTTTATTAGATGATATATTTAGTGAATTAGATAAGGATAAAAAAGATAATATTATAAAATATATTGATAATGATTTGCAGGTTTTTATTACATCTACGGATATAAATAATATTGATTACAGACTGATAGAAAAAGCAGACGTTTTCTATGTAGAAAACGCAAAAGTAAGTAAACGAGGTGAAAGAAATGGCTGAAAATAATTATGATGCATCAGCAATACAAGTATTAGAGGGATTAGAGGCAGTAAGAAAAAGACCAGGTATGTATATTGGTACAACGGATGTTAAAGGGTTACACCATTTGGTATGGGAGATAGTTGATAATGCAATTGACGAAGCACTTGCAGGATATTGTACACATATTGAAATAACAATAAATAAAGATAATTCAATAACTGTTCAAGATGATGGAAGAGGTATCCCAGTTGATGTCCATCCAAAAACCGGAATTTCAACAGTTGAGACAGTTTATACTGTACTTCATGCTGGAGGTAAATTTGGTGGTGGAGGATATAAAGTATCAGGTGGGCTTCATGGTGTTGGTGCTTCAGTAGTTAATGCATTATCTACCTTTGTTGATGTAATTGTTTATAAAAATGGAAAAATTTATGAAACTAAATTTGAAAATGGTGGCAAAATAAAACAAAAACTTACTGTTATTGGAGAATGTGATTTAAATAAAACAGGTACAACAGTATTATTTAAACCAGATGCAGATATATTTGATACTGATATATATGACTATGAAACTTTAAAAATAAGAACAAGAGAACTTGCATTTTTAAATAAGGGTTTAAGATTAACTTTGACTGATAAAAGATTAAGTGAAGAAAAAAAAGAAACATTTCATTATGAAGGTGGAATTAGTGAATATGTTAAATATTTAAATCAAAATAAAACTCCAATTCATAAGGAAATTATTCACTTAGAAGGTGAAGAAGATGGAGTTATGTTTGAAGTTGCAATGCAATATAACTCAGGATATACAGATAATATTTATTCATTTGTTAATAATATTAATACTCATGATGGTGGAACACATGAGGAAGGTGTTAAAAGAGCATTAACAAGGGTTATAAATAATTATGCTAGAAAAGCAAATATTTTGAAAGAAAAAGATGATTCTTTAACAGGAGATGATGTTAAAGAAGGATTAACTATGATTATTTCATGTAAACATCCAAATCCTCAATTTGAAGGGCAAACAAAGGGAAGACTTGGTAATTCAGAGGTAAGAAAACTTGCTGATAATGTTTTTGCTGGAGGTTTTGAGAGATTTTTGATGGAAAACCCAGATGAAGCTAAGATAATTGTAGAAAAAACGATGACTGCAGCAAGAGCTAGGGTCGCAGCAAAAAAAGCAAGGGAATTAACAAGAAGAAAGAGTGACTTAGATGTTGTTAATTTTGGTGGAAAATTAGCAGATTGTAAGAGTAAAGATCCAAGTATATGTGAAATATTTATAGTTGAGGGAGATTCGGCTGGAGGATCAGCAAAGACTGGTAGAGATTCAATGACCCAAGCAATACTTCCTCTTAAAGGTAAAATATTAAATGTTGAAAAAGCAAGACTTGATAGAGCATTATCAAATGAAGAAATAAGAACAATAATAACAGCATTTGGAACTGGGATAGGTGAAGAATTTAATTTGGATAAGCTTAGGTATAATAAAATAATTATAATGACTGATGCCGATGTAGATGGGTCACATATAAGAGTATTATTGCTTACATTATTTTATAGATTTTTTAGACCGATAGTAGAGGCAGGACATGTATATGCAGCTCAACCACCTTTATATTGTATTAAACATGGAAAGACAACAAAGTACGTATTAAATGATGAAGAAAAGGATGATTATTTATCTAAATTAAGTCCAAATATAAAACCAATAATTCAACGTATGAAAGGTTTAGGAGAAATGGATGATGATCAATTATATGAAACAACAATGGATATAAATAATAGGGTTCTTAGAAAAATAACAGTTCAAGATATAATGGAAGCAAATGCAGCATTTTCCAAATTAATGGGTGAAGAAGTAGAACCAAGAAGAAAATTTATTGAAGAAAACGCAGTATATGTTCAAAATTTAGATATATAGAAAGGATTTAATAAAATGGATCATAGTAGAGACAGATTAGAAGAAAATAATATAGTAAACGAAATAGAAACATCATTTCTTGAATATTCAATGAGTGTAATTGTATCTCGTGCTCTTCCTGATTTAAGAGATGGATTAAAACCGGTTCATAGAAGAATTTTATGGTCAATGTATGAATCAGGTTATACACCAGATAAACCTCATAAAAAGTCAGCACGTATTGTTGGTGATGTTATGGGTAAATATCATCCACATGGGGATTCAAGTATATATGAAGCAATGGTTCGTATGGCTCAAAACTTCAGTTATAGACATATGCTTGTAGATGGTCATGGTAACTTTGGTAATATAGAAGGCGATGGTGCTGCAGCAATGCGTTATACAGAATCAAGACTTTCAAAAATTTCATTAGAATTACTTAGAGATATTAATAAAAATACTGTTGATTTTGATGATAATTTTGATGTTTCTGAAAAGGAACCACAAATTTTACCATCAAGATTTCCTAATATATTAGTAAATGGTACTATGGGTATTGCTGTTGGTATGGCAACAAATATTCCACCACATAATCTAGGTGAAGTAATAGATGGCTGTATTGCATATATAGATAATCCTGAAATAGATACTTTAGGTTTAATGGAACATATAAAGGGACCTGATTTTCCAACTGGTGGAATTATTCTAGGTAATAGTGGAATAAAAAAGGCTTATGAAACAGGACGTGGAACAATAACAATTAGAAGTAGGGCAAGAATAGAAGAAACTAATGGTAAACATTATATAATAGTTGATGAGGTACCATATGGTGTTAATACCTATGATTTAAAAAATAAAGTGGCAGAACTTGTTCATAATAAGACAATTGAGGGTATTGCAGATTATCATACAGATTTAAAAAATGGAGTCAAAATTACAATAACTCTTAAAAAAGATGCAAATCCACAGGTTGTATTAAATAATTTATATAAGCACACTTCATTTCAAACGACTTTTGGTATAATATTTTTAATGCTTGATCATGGAGTTCCTAAAACTCTTGGAATTAAAGATATTATTTCTAAATATGTAGAATATCAAAAAGAAGTAATTATTAGAAGAACTAAATTTGATTTGGATAAAGCTGAAAAAAGAGTTCATATTTTAGAAGGATTAAAAATAGCTCTAGATCATATCGATGAAGTAATTAAGCTTATAAGAGGGTCTAAATCTGATGAAGAAGCAAAATCTGGTTTAATTAGTAAGTTTGGTTTAAGTGAGACACAAGCAGATGCAATTCTTGAAATGAAGTTAAGAAGATTAACTGGTTTAGAAAGAGATAAAATTGAAAATGAATTAAATGAATTACTTGATAAAATTAGAGAATTAAAATCAATTTTAGCGTCAGATGAGAAAATTTACTCAATTATAAAACAGGAATTACTTGAAATTAAAGATAAATATGCTGATGAAAGAAGAACAAGTATTGATATGACTGCAATTGATTATATTGAAGATGAATCATTAATACCTGTTGAAGATATAATAATAACTTTAACTAATAAAGGTTATATAAAACGTTTAACAACTGATACTTATAAGGTTCAAAATAAGGGTGGGGTTGGAGTTAAAGGAATGTCAACAAATGAAGAAGATTTTGTAGAAAAAATGGTTACGGTTAAGACACATGATTATGTATTGTTCTTCTCAAACAAGGGTAAAGTTTACAAAATAAAAGGTTATGAAATACCAGAGTTTAGTAGACAGGCTAAAGGATTACCAATAATTAATTTATTACCAATTGAAAAAGATGAAAAAATAAATTCATTATTAAGTATATCTAAAGAAGATGATAGTAAATATATTACATTTGTAACAAAGGATGGATTAGTTAAGAGAACAAAAATTGAAGAATTTGATTTAATTAGAAAAAGTGGGAAAATAGCTATTACATTAAAGGAAAATGATGAATTATTATTTGTAACTAAAACGAATGGTAATAATGAAATAGTTATAGGTGCATCAAATGGAAGACTTGTAAGATTTAATGAAAATGAAGTTAGAATAATGGGTAGAACAGCGAGTGGTGTTAAAGGTATAGAAATACCAAATGATTCTATATGCGTAAGTGCAGAAAAAGTTGATAATAATAGTGATATATTAATTATGACTGAAAAGGGATATGGTAAACGTACAAATATAGATGAATATAGATTAACTCATAGAGGAAGTAAGGGTGTTAAGGCATTAAATATTACAGAAAAAAATGGAAATTTAGTTGCAGTAAAAAATGTAAATGAATGTGAGTCATTAATGATTATTACTGATAGTGGAATAATAATAAAAATACCTGTTAGTCAGGTTTCAAAAATGAGTAGAGTAACCCAAGGGGTTAGATTAATAAATCTTAAGGAAAATCAAAAAGTGACAACAATAGCTACAACAATAGATGAAGAAAATGATAATAATGAAGAGGAAATAGTTTAATAATAGTTTCTTCTTTATATTTTACGAACAAAAAGCGAACAAAATATTTCCCGGGAAATATTTTTACGAACAAAAAGCGAACAATAATATAAAAAAATAATTATTATTGACTAAAGTAGATAAATATAGTATATTTTTATTGCACAACAGGAATATTGGAATCAGGTCAGGATAGAAATATAGCAGCCTTAACAATTAATTCTTGTGTGTGCTTTTTTTTAGAGGTAATTATGGATTTATTATATATTGAAAATGAATTAAATAAATTAATTAAGAAAGCAGTAAAAAAAAATGAAGTTCCAATTGCTGCAATTATTATAAAAAATGATAAGATTATAGCTAAAGGTTATAATAGGGTAAATAAAAAAAATAATTTTATGAAACATGCTGAAATAATTGTAATTGATAAAGTAATGAAAAAGCAAAAAAATTGGAGATTAAGTGATTGTACACTTTATGTTACATTGGAGCCATGTTCAATGTGTAAAGAAATAATAAATAAATCAAGAATTAAAGAGGTTTATTATTTCATAAAACAAAATAATGAAAAAACAGAGAATAAACCATTATATAATTATATTAATTCACAAAGTGATTTTTCAAAAGAACTTAAAGATTTCTTTTGTAAAAAAAGAAAAAATAATAATGTTCCACGTGGAACATTGAAAAAAATATAAATAATAATTAATAATGTTCCACGTGGAACATTATTAATTATACTAGTAAATTTAAAATATATTTAAGTTTAAAAAAATTATGTATATTAATTAATATTATTAGTATTAATTTTAAAAAGTATTATTAATGCTTTACTTGAAACATTAATAACTATTTTCCCATAATCTAAGTCAATTATAATTTTATAATCTAATATATATTTTATATAATTACTATAATAATTTTATAGTAATGTTCCACGTGGAACATTACTTATTTTTTTAAAAATATGTTATAATTATAGAGATTTATAAAGGAGGTTATATGGAATATCAAGCATTATATAGAAAATATAGACCAAAAACATTTGAAGATGTCTATGGCCAAAAAATAGTGGTTCAAACTTTAAAAAATGTAATTAAAAATAATAAATTGACCCATGCTTATTTATTCGTAGGACCCCGAGGTACAGGTAAAACAAGCATAGCTAAAATATTTGCTAAAACAATAAATTGTTTAAATCCAAAGGAAGGCATTTCATGTGAGCAATGTGAAATATGTAAAAATATAAATAACAATGAAAATATAGATATTATTGAGATGGATGCAGCATCTAATAATGGTGTGGATGAAATAAGAGAAATTAAAAATCATGTGACATTATTACCAACAACTTCAAAATATAAAATATATATAATTGATGAAGTACATATGCTTACAACAGGTGCTTTTAATGCATTACTAAAAACATTAGAAGAACCGCCAAAACATGTTATTTTTATATTAGCAACTACTGAACCACATAAAATTCCATTAACAATTATTTCTAGATGTCAATCGTTTGAGTTTAAACCAATCCCTAAAAATATAATAAAGGAAAGATTGAAGTATATATGCGAAAAAGAAAATATAATTATAGATGAAGAATCATTAGATTTAATAGCACTTGACTCAAATGGGGGTATGAGAGATGCAATTGGGTTATTAGATCAATTAAATGCATATTCAAATGGAAATATAAAATATGATGATGTATTGTTATTAAATGGTAGAATTTCAACAGAAGATATTAAAAAAATATTTATTAATATAAAAGAAAAACAATTAAAAAAAGTATTTGATATAATTGAAAATTTTGAAAATTCTGGCAAAAATTTTGCCTATATAAGTGAAGATATAATAAAATTATTAAGAAATGAATTGGTAACCTATAAAACTGATGGTAAATCAGAAACTATAGATATCATAGATAACGAAAAAATACTTGAGGTAATAAACTTAATAAATAAATCAATAAATGATATCAAAAATTCAAAGGATAAAAAAATATTCTTTGATATAATGATATTAAAAATTTATGAAATTATTAATAAAAATCAAACAAACGTTCTATATAATAATACGATTAATGCTTCAAATGTACAAAAAAATGATGAAAAAATTAAAATAGAAGTTAATAAAACAGATGGTAATAATATAATAAATAATGAAGAAACTCAAAGCTTAGATTTATATGAAGAATTAATGAACATTAGATTAAATAATATTTTATCCGCAGCAAATAAGGAAAAGATGATTGAATATAAGGAAAAAATATTAAAACTAGATAGTGAGGTATCTAATCTAGATCAATTAAGAGTTATTAATTCACTAATGGAATGTGAGGTTAAAGCTGGATCTGAAAATGGAATTGTATTAACAACTGATATAAAAAATTTACTTAATGATTTGTGGAAAGATTTTATTATTATAGATGATATGATATCTGAAGTGATTGGAAGAAAAATTAAAATATGCATTTTACTAAATGAAGTTTGGCTAGAAAAAAGAATGATTTATGTGGATAAAATAAAAAGAAAAGAAAAAATTCAGATATTAGATGAAACAGAAATAGTTAAAAAAATTAATAGTGCTAATAATAAAGAATTCGATGATGAATTTTCTGAATTATTAGAAATTGGAGGAGAATAATTATGAATATGAATATGATAATGCAACAAGCAAAAAAAATGCAAAAGAATATGGAAAAAGCTAAAGATGAAGTAAGCAAAATGACATTTACTGCTTCACAGCCCTTAGTGGAAGTTACTATAAATGGTGATAAGAAAGTAACAAATATAAAATTAAATAAAGATATTACATCAGATGATATTGAAGTATTAGAAGATATGATTTTAATTGCAACAAACGAAGCATTAGATAAGGCATCAAAGGCAATGAAAGATAAAATGGGTAACGTTGGATCAGGACTAGAAGGTCTATTTTAATGAAATATCCACAGAGTTTACAACAGTTAATTGAATGCTTTAAAATGTTACCTGGAATAGGAGAAAAAAATGCTGAAAGACTTTCCTTTGCTGTGTTAAAATTTGATGATGATCAAATAAAATGTTTTTCAGATACAATAAAAATGGTTAAGGAAAAAATAAAAAAATGCGAAGTATGTAATAATCTAACAGAAGAGGATAAATGTATAATATGTAAAGATTCAAGTAGAAATAGTGAAATATTATGTGTTGTTGAAAATACTAAAAATCTAATATTATTTGAAAAGGCAAATGTATTTAATGGGAAATATCATGTGTTAGAAGGTTTAATATCTCCACTAGAAGGTATAAATCCAGAAGATATTAAAATAAATCAATTAATTAATAGAATAAAGGAAGAACATATTAAGGAAGTTATACTTGCTCTTACGCCTAGTATTGAAGGTGAGACAACATCAGCATATATTTTGAAAATGCTTGAGGGATATGATGTATCTATTACTAAAATAGCATCTGGTATTCCAGTTGGGGCTGATATGGAATATCTTGATCCTCTAACAATACAAAGAGCTATGGAAGGAAGAAATAAAATTTCATAATATTATTTTTCTTTCATAATATATATTGAGGTGGACAAGTATGCTTAAATCAATATTAAAAATTATAAAAAAAATAATAATAAGTATAATAGTACTTTATGGATATAATATGGTTACTCAATCCTTTAATTTAAATATACCAATAAATATTATTACTGTTGCAATAATGACAATATTTGATGGTTCAGGATTTTTGGGTTTAGTGACATTTTATTTATTAAATTTTAGATAGTATGGTGGTGATAAATATGCTTGATAAATATTATAATGATCAAGAAGTAGTTACTAAACTTCTTAAAAAAAGTTTAACGAATAATAAATTAGTACAAGCATATTTATTTTGCTGTGATGATATAGAATATATATTTAATTATGCAAAAGATTTTGCTAAGGAAATAATAAATTTATCAGGAATACAGAAAGAAGTACTTAAAAATATATTTGATAGAATTGATAAAGAACAATATACGGAGTTAAAAATTGTAACTCCAAATGGGAATTTTATTAAAAAGGAACAATTGATTGAGCTTCAAAACAGTGTTGTTAATAAACCTACTGAGGGAAATAAAATAATTTATATAATAAAGAATTGTGAAAAACTAAATTCTTCCTCAGCAAATTCTATTCTTAAATTTTTAGAAGAACCTGCTGATGATATAATAGCAATACTTCTTACAGATAATATAAATATGGTTATGGATACAATAAAATCTAGATGCCAGATTTTAAATTTTAATAATGTTAAAAGTAGAGAGTCAGAATCCAATAAGTTAAAAAAGTACATTATAAATGAAAATAATCAAAAAAATGATGAAGAATTGGATAGTATTATTTCTTCATCATTTGATATAATAGTATCAATAGAAAATAAAGGAAAAAATACTTTTATTTATATGAAAAAGTTGATTTGGGATATTTATAAAACAAATGATGATATATTACTTTTATTTAATATAATGCTATATTTATACACTGATGCATTATACATGAAACTAGGCAAAAATGTTAATTACATGGCTAGTTATGAAGATAAGGTAAGTTTTATTGATAATAAAAATAGTGTAGATAGTATAGTAAATAAAATATGTATAATTGAAAGCTTAAAAAATGAACTAAAGGTTAATGTAAATAATAAATTACTTTTTGATAAAATGGTTATAGAATTAAGTGAGGTATAATATGGAAGAAAGACAAGTTAATGTAGTAGGAGTTATTTTTAAAAAGTATGGAAAAAAATATTACTTTGATTGCCATAATCTAAATTTGAAAAAAAATTTGACAGTTATTGTTGAAACAGAACGAGGATTGCAATTTGGTACTGTAATAACTAATATAATAAAAATGCAAAAATCTAAAATACATTTTCCTTTAAAAAAAGTAATTAGAATATCTACAAAAAAAGATTATACAAATCATTTAAATAACATAAAAGATGAAAAGAAAGCATTTGAAAAATGTAATGAACTTATTAAAAAACATAATTTAGATATGAAACTCGTAGAGGTTAGTTATACTTTTGAGAGAACTCAATTGTTTTTTACATTTATATCATCAGATAGAGTAGATTTTAGAGAACTTGCTAAAGATTTAGCAAAAATTTATAAGACAAGAATTGAACTTAGACAAATAGGACCAAGAGATAAGGCAAAAGAAATTGGAGGACTTGGCCCATGTGGAAGACCACTTTGTTGCTCATCTTACCTTTATACATTTGATAATATAACGATAAATATGGCCAAAAATCAAAATATTGCATTAAATCCAGGAAAAATTAATGGAGAGTGTAATAGATTACTTTGTTGTTTATCATATGAAGATGAGGTATATTCTGAATTAAAAAAAACAATGCCCTCGATTGGTCAAATAATAAAGAAAGATGGAAAAGAAGGAAAAATAATATCAGTAGATGTATTTAAAAAGTCATATAAAATTGAGACAAAAGAAAAGGAAATAATAGAAGTATTTGAACCATGGAAATAATAAATAGACTACTAAATTATAAAGATTTAAATATAGTACAAAATACAGACTGGTTCAATTTTTCCTTAGACTCTGTTTTACTTTCTAATTTTGTTTCCATAAACAAAACCACAAAGAATATAATGGACTTTTGTACAGGAAATGCTCCAATTCCTCTAATTTTAAGTACAAAGACTAATTCTAATATAATTGGTGTGGAATTACAAAAAGAGGTATATGAGCTTGCAAAAAAGTCTGTTGAAATTAATAACTTACAAAATAGAATACAAATACTGAATATGAATATAAAAGATTTACCTAAATATTATGAAACAGATACATTTGATGTAATAACATGTAATCCTCCATTTTTTAAAGTAAATTCAGATTCTAAATTTAATAAAAACGATATAAAAACAGTTGCAAGACATGAAATAGAATTAAATTTAGGAGATATTTTTTCAATAGCAAGAAAATTACTTAAAAATAATGGTGTTATTTCTATAGTACATAGGCCTGATCGTTTAATTGAAATAATAGAAACTATGAGAAAAAATAATATAGAACCCAAAAAAGTAAGGT
The DNA here is from genome assembly GCA_017938725.1 of Bacilli bacterium. Lineage (GTDB taxonomy): Bacteria > Bacillota_I > Bacilli_A > RF39 > UBA660 > CAG-433. Next base: position 37,717 of record JAGBAW010000001.1, read on the forward strand.
TTGTTTATCCCAAAATACATAGCGATTGTAATATAATATTAATTGAAGGAAGTAAAAACGGCAATCCAGGTTTAAAAATACTTCCACCATTATATGTACATGATAATGATGGTAAATATTTAGAAGAAATAGAAGAAATGTTTAAGTAGGGTGATAAATATGAGTCAAAAAAGTTATGATAAAAGCCCAAGTTTATATCTAATTCCAACACCAATAGGAAATATGGAAGATATAACAATAAGAGCTTTAAATATATTAAAAGAAGTAGATGTTATTTTTTCTGAGGATACTAGGGAAACATTAAAATTACTTAAATATTTTAATATAAATAAAAAATTAGTTTCATGTCATAAATTTAATGAAGATAAGGTATATGAAAAAGCATTAGAATATTTAAAAGAAGGTAAAATGGTGGGATTAGTTACAGATAGAGGGACTCCTGTAATAAGTGATCCAGGATATGTTGTTTCATATAATGTAATAAAAGAAGGGTTTAATGTAATAGGACTTCCAGGTCCAACAGCATTTGTTCCTGCTTTAATTATGTCAGGATTAAATCCTAATCAATTTTTATTTTATGGTTTTTTAGATAGTAAAAAATCATCAAAGAAAAAACAACTAGAAGAATTAAAGTTAAATAAATATACAATAATATTTTATGAATCACCTTTTAGAGTTATAGAAACATTAGAATTAATAAAAGATATTATGGGAGATAGAAATATAAGCATATCAAGAGAGATAAGTAAAAAATATGAAGAAATATATAGAGGAAAGGTCACAGAAGTATTAAAGGAATTAATCGAACCAAAAGGGGAATTTGTGATAGTCGTAGAAGGAAATAAAGATAAAGAATGTTATGATGATATCGATTTAGTTTCCCATGTAAAAATACTTATTAAAGAAGGTATTAATGAAAAAGAAGCAATTAAAAAAGTTGCAAAATTACACGATTTAGAAAAAAATAAGGTATATATAGAGTATCATGGAGGTAAATAATGAAGTTAATTGTAGGCTTAGGAAATCCAGGAAAAGAATATGAAAATACAAGACATAATGTAGGATTTGATGTAATAGATAAATATACGCAGAATAAAAATATAACTTCTACTAAAACTAAATTTGATGGAGTATACTATGAAGAAATTATAAATAATGAGAAGATAATATTTTTAAAACCTCAAAAATATATGAATTTATCTGGTGAAGTTGTTAAAAAATATGTAGATTATTTTAAGATAAATATTCAAGATATATTAATAATTCATGATGATTTAGATCAGGAAATAGGAAAAATAAAATTAAAACAAAATAGTTCTTCTGGTGGACACAATGGTATTAAAAATATAGAACTTCATTTAAATACAAAACAATATAAAAGATTAAAAATAGGTATATCAAATAATAAAAGTATTGATACTAAAGACTTTGTTTTAGGTAAATTTAATAAAAAAGATAGAGAATTAATAGATAATTCCATAAATATATGTTTAAATATTATAGATGATTTTTTTATCTTAGATTTTGATAAACTTATGAATAAATATAATTAGATTGGTGAAAATTATGAAAATATTTAATGACTTAATAAAAGTTGATGAAATAAATAATATAAGTATATCAGGGTTAACAAATCAGTTAATCTCTTTTTGCGTTAATAATATATATAATAAAAATAATAGAGATATTTTATTATTAACTAACTCTTTATATGAGGCAAATACATATTATTCTTCATTATCAAAATTAAACAATAATGTATATTTATTTCCAATGGACGATTTTTTAACCAGTGAATCAATCGCAATATCCCCTGAATTAAAATCAATTAGAATAAGTACTTTGAATTCAATATCAAATAAAAATAATAATATTGTAATAACAAATCTGATGGGATTCTTAAGATACTTGCCTGAAAAAAAACTATGGCAGGATAGTATTATTAAGTTAATTAAAAATCAAAATATAAATAAAGAAGAACTATATAAAAAATTAGTATCAATAGGATATGAAAGCGATACACTTGTTAATAAAACTGGAGAGGTAGCAAATAGAGGCTATATTATAGATATATTTCCAATCAATACTGAAAATCCAATAAGAATTGAATTTTGGGGTGATACCATTGAATCCATCAGATATTTTGATATAGAATCCCAAAGATCATTAAAAGAATTAGATGCCTGTGAAATAACTCCATATTCAGAATTTATAAATGAAAAAGGTATAGAAGAAATAGAAGATAAACAAAAATATTTACCCCATGTAGTAAAAGAAGTTAGCTCAATATTATCTTATTTAGATAAACCTATATTAATATATAAGGACTATAATCAACTTAAAAATGCATATTTAAACTTGCAAAAAGATATACTTGAATATAGTAACGGTAAAGAAGAATTATATAGTACAAACTATATGCATAATTTTTATGATTTAACATGTGAAAGTAATATATACTTACTAACAATAGACAATATACTAGATAATATAAAAGTATCTAAAAAATATAACTTTTCATCAAAATTACCTGATAAATTTGATTCAAATTTTTCATATCTTAATGAGTATTTAGAAAAATGTTTGTACAATAAAAAACAAGTAATTATATGCTTAAATGATGAAAATAAAATAAAAAATATAAAAAAATATTTAACTGTTTCATGTTCTATAACAACACTTGATAATTTATCTACAAATAAAATAAATATTATTAAAGAAGATATAGACGAAGGCTTTGAGATAGGTAAATATGTAGTATTATGTGAAAATGAATTATATAAGGTAAGAAATAAAAATGTAAACTATAAAAATAAGTTTAAATATGGAACTAAAATTAATAATTTAGATAATTTAAAAATAGGTGATTATGTTGTACATTCAAACCATGGTATAGGAATGTATACTGGTATTAAAACTTTAAATAAAAATGGAAATCAGAAGGATTATTTAGAAGTAGTTTATAAAGATAATGATAAGTTATATATTCCTGTGGAAAAGATAGAACTTATAAGTAAATACTCATCGAATGAGGGAGTAATACCAAAAATAAATAAATTAGGTAGTGTAGAGTGGCAAAAAACAAAATTAAGAATAAGAAATAAAGTAAAAGATATAGCGGGAACTCTTATAAAAATCCAAGCACAAAGAAAAATGCAAAAGGGGTTTGCTTTTAAAAGAGATGAAGAAGAAGAAAAATTATTTGATGATGAATTTAAATATGAACCAACAGTTGATCAATTTATCGCAATTGATAAAATAAAATCATCAATGGAAAAAGAAAATCCTATGGACATGCTTTTATGTGGAGATGTTGGATATGGTAAGACTGAAGTTGCATTTAGAGCAATGTTTAAAGCAGTAAATAGCGGAAAACAGGTTGCATATTTATGTCCTACTACAATACTTTCATCTCAGCAATATAAAAGCGCACTTGAAAGGTTTAGTAACTTTGGTGTTACAATCGCACTTTTAAACAGATTTACAACTACTAAAGAATATAAAGAAATTATAGATAAATTATCCACAGGGAAAATAGATATAATATTTGGTACTCATAGACTTTTAAATAATCAAATAAAATTTAAAGATCTAGGATTACTTATAATAGATGAGGAACAAAGATTTGGAGTTACTCATAAAGAAAAAATAAAAGAATATAAAAGTACAATTGATGTATTAACACTAAGTGCAACACCAATACCAAGAACTCTTCAAATGTCACTTGTAGGAATAAGAGAACTTGCACTAATTGAAACTCCACCTGTAGATAGATACCCAATTCAAACATACGTTATAGAAGAAAGTGTACAAATAATAAGAGAAGCAATTTATAAAGAAATGTCTAGAGATGGTCAAATATTTATATTATTTAATAGTGTAGAACACATTGAAGAAAAATTATATGAAATTCAAAAAATAGTTCCAGAAGCAAAAATAAGAATTGCTCATGGAAGAATGTCCAAAACTGAAATAGAGGATACTATGATAAGTTTTATTAATAATGAATTTGATATTCTTTTATGCACAACTATAATAGAAACAGGTATAGATATACCAAATGTAAATACATTAATAATATATAATGCTGATAGATTTGGTCTTAGCCAGTTATATCAAATAAGAGGAAGAGTAGGAAGAAGTAATAAAATAGCTTATGCATATTTGATGTATGCTCCTAATAAAACATTAAACGAGCTTGCTGTAAAAAGATTAAATGCTATTAAAGAATTTACTAATTTAGGAAGTGGATTTCAAATAGCAATGAGAGATTTATCAATAAGAGGTGCAGGGGATATATTAGGTAGCGAGCAAGCCGGTTTTATTGATACGGTAGGTTATGAATTATACGTTAAAATACTAAATGAAGAAGTTAATAAATTAAAAGGTATTAAATCAAAGGAAGAAATAAAAGAGGATGAAAAGTCGCTTGTTGAAGTAGAAAATCATATAAAGGACGAATATGTTAAAGATGAAGAATTAAAAATAGAATTGCATAAAAAAATAAATGAAATTGATAGTTATGAAAAATTGAATAAGGTTAAAAAAGAAATAGAAGATAGATTTGGTAAAATAGATGAAGAGTTAGAAATATATATGTATAGTGAGTTATTTGAAAATAGAGCAAGAAAACTTTCTATAACTAATATTAAACAGACAAATTTATATATCGAGATTATGTTTACAGAAGAAGATATACATAAAATGAATGTAGATAAACTTTTTATGAATGTAAGTTTGATAACTACTAATTTTAAATTTGAATTTAAAAACGATAAATTATATATTAAACTATTATTTCATGATTTAGAAAAGCATTTTATTTATTATTTAAATCAATTTATAGATGAAATAGAAAATATGATGGTATAAAAGTTCCAAGTTTTCCCAAAATATAATTGTAGGGAGGAAAACTTATGAAATCAACTGGAATAACAAGAAGAATTGATGATTTAGGTAGAATAGTAATTCCTAAAGAAATAAGAAAAAATTTAAAAATAAAGGAAAATGAAATATTAGAAATATTTATTGATAATGAAGAAATAATATTAAAAAAATATTCTTCATTTAGTGATATGGAGAAGGTATTATTTAACTTTGTTGATACATTATATAAAATTACAGGAAATAATATCTTTATAACTGATAGGGATAAAATAATAGCATGCCAAGAAAATAAAAAACTTGATTATTTAAATAAAAATGTAGGAGATACTATTAACTATGTAATAGATAGTAGAATGCCAATTTTATCTAATGAAAAATCTGACTTGTATTTAAAGGAAAATGAATCATTAAATATAAATTATTATATAATTCCTATCATAACAAATAGTGATATACTAGGGGTAGTTGTTATGTTATCAAATAATAAAATAAATGAAGTAGATAAATTATCTTTAGAAATAGTATCAAAATTAATATCTAATTATATTGAATGATACTAGAAAAAGATTCTAACATGTTATATAATATAGTTAGAATTTTTTTATGGAGGTAATAATTATGGAAAAAGTTAGAGGATTTGAAATAGCAAAGGGATGGGAAGATAAGAATATAAATTTACCTGTTCGTAAAACTTCTAAAAGTGCAGGTTATGATGTCGAGGCAGCGGAAGATGTAACTATTCCAGTTTTTGAAAAGGGATGTAAACCAACACTAATACATACAGGTTTAAAAGCATATTGCCAAGATGATGAATGGTATATGCTTGCTAATCGTTCAAGTAATCCAGGAAAAAAGAAATTAGTACTTGCAAATGGTCTTGGAATAATAGATGCAGATTATTATTGTAATCCTGATAATGATGGAGAGTTTATGTTTGCATATTATAATATAGGAACAGAACCTTTAGAAATTAAAAAAGGTGATGTAATTGGTCAAGTAGTATTTCAAAAGTTTTTAGTAGTAGATAATGATAATGCAAGTGGAGAAAGAACTGGTGGTTTTGGTTCAACATCAAAAGAAAAGGGTGAATAAAATTGAAAGAGACATTTTATATAACAACACCAATATACTATCCAAGTGGAAGATTTCATATTGGAACAGCATATTGTACAGTTTTAACAGATTCAATAAAGAGATATAAAGAATTAAAAGGTTATGACTGTTTTATGTTAACTGGTCTTGATGAACATGGTCAAAAAATACAGACAGTCGCAGAAAAGAACGGAATAACTCCAAAAGAACATGTTGATAATATGGCTAAACAAGCAAAAGAATTATGGAATTTAATGGATATAAAATATGATAAATTTATAAGAACAACAGATGATTATCATATTGAGGCCGTAGAAAAAATAGTACAAAAATTTATAGATAATGGAGATATTTATAAAGGGGTATATGAAGATTGGTATTGTATGCCTTGTGAAAATTATTTTACCGATACTCAGCTTATAGATGGAAAATGTCCTGATTGTGGTAGAGAAGTAAAAAAAATGAAGGAAGAATCTTATTTTTTTAACATGAAAAAATATCAAGATTGGTTAGTTAAATTTTATGAAGAAAATCCTAATTTTATAGAACCAGAATCAAGAAAAAATGAAATATTTAATAATTTTATTAATCCAGGCCTTGAAGATTTATGTATAAGTAGATCATCATTTGATTGGGGAATAAAAATGCCAAATGATCCTAAGCATGTTTTATACGTATGGCTTGATGCATTAACAAATTATATAACAGCCTTAGGATATATGAGTGATGATGATTCATTATTTAAAAAATACTGGCCAGCAGATCTACATGTTGTTGGAAAAGAAATTATAAGATTCCATGGTATTTATTGGCCAATATTCTTACATGCATTAGGATTAGAACTTCCTAAAAAAATATATGCCCATAGCTGGATAGTAATGAAAGATGGAAAAATGAGTAAATCAGTAGGAAATGTAATATATCCTGAAACGTTAATAGAAAGATATGGTCTAGATGCTACAAAATATTATCTTTTAAGACTTATGAGTTTTGATAAGGATTCAATGTTTACTCCAGAAGACTTTGTAGAAAGATATAATTCAGATTTGGCAAATGATTTAGGAAATTTACTTAATAGAACTATTGGTATGATGAATAAATACTTTGATGGTATTATTCCAACTAATATTACAATAAATACAGATTTCGATGAGCAATTAGAAGTTTTTATAAAAGAAAAAATAAATTCATTTGAAAGGAATATGGATACATATCATGTAAGTAATGCACTAATTGATTTATGGTCTATAATTTCAAGAACTAATAAATATATTGATGAAACATCTCCCTGGATACTTGTAAAAGAGGATACAGAAAAATTAAAATCTGTAATGTTTCATTTAGCAGAAACACTTAGAAAAATAGCAATATTATTGAAACCATTTATGTATAACACATCAATAAGTATCTTGAATCAGTTAAATATTGATGAAGAAGGTACATGGGAATCCCTATTATCTAGTAATATTATTAACGAAAATACAAAGGTGATAGAAAAAGGTGAACCTTTATTTGTAAGATTAGATAAAGATGAAGAAATTGAATATATAAAAAATAAAATGAAAAATAATTAATTTTAAAAGATTATATCAATTATGGTATAATCTTTTTAGGTTGGTGATTTTATGATTATTGATACACACTCTCATATGTACGAAAGTGAGTATGAAAATGCAGAAAAAGTAATACAGAAGTGTAAAGATAATGATATTAAAATAATACTTAATGGAATAGATAAAAAAAGTAATTTAGAAGTATTAGAACTATCTAAAAAATATGATAATGTATACGCTGCGATAGGATATGATCATTCAGTTGTAGATGAAATAACTGAAGAAGATATAGGTTTACTTGAAGAGCAAATAAAAGACAATAAAGTAACTGCCATTGGGGAAATAGGACTTGATTATTATTGGATAAAAGATAATAAAGAAAAGCAAAAAACTTTATTTAGAAAGATGTTAAATCTTGCTGAAAAATATAATTTACCAATAATAGTTCATAGTAGAGATGCAGTACAAGATGTATATGATATAGTAAAAGAATATAATGTAATAGGAAGTATTCATTGTTATTCTGGAAGTAAAGAAATGGCTAGAGAATTTATAAAAATAGGCTTTTATATAGGAATAGATGGCCCAATAACTTATAAAAACAATAAAAAACAAAGAGAAATGATTAAAGAAATAGATATTAATCATATTCTTGTTGAAACAGATTCACCATATTTAGCGCCTGAAGGAAAAAGAGGAGAAAAGAATACACCTTTAAATATAATTTATATAATTGATGAAATAGCACAAGAATTAAATATGAGTGAAGAAAAAATAATAGAAATTACTACTAACAATGCAAAAGAATTATTTAATATATAGGAGATAATATGAAAGATTTAATAGAAAAATATGATTTCAAATTCAAAAAGAAGTTTGGACAGAACTTTTTGAAAGATAAGAATATACTTCAAAATATAGTATTAAAAAGTGAAGTTGATAAGGAAACCTTAGTTATTGAAATAGGAGTGGGTGCGGCAGCTTTAACTAAATATTTAAGTGATTCTGCAAAAAATGTACTTGCTTATGAAATAGATGAAACTCTAAAACCAATAATAAATGAATCATTAATTGATAAAGACAATGTTGAAGTATTATATATAGACTTTTTAAATAGTACTGTTAAGGAAGATATAAAAAAATATAATTACTCAAAACTTTATGTAGTTGCTAATTTACCATATTATATAACTACACCAATTATTGAAAAAATAATAAATGACAAATTAAATGTAGACAAAATAGTAGTTATGGTTCAAAAAGAGGTTGGTGATAGATTTAGTGCTAAAGTAGGAAGTAAGCAATACAATTCTTTAACTATTTTCTTAAATTATTATTTTGATATTAAAAAGATAATGGATGTATCAAGAAACTGTTTTGTACCAGCACCTAATGTAGATAGTGTGATAGTTGAAATGAAGAAAAAAGAGAAAAAATATAATGTTCAAAACGAGGAATTATTCTTTAAATTAGTAAGAGATTCTTTTAGATATAAAAGGAAGAACTTAAGAAATAACCTAAAAAATTATAATTTAGATATAATAAGTCAAGTACTTTCTAACTATAATTTAGATTTAAATGTAAGAGCAGAAAATTTAACAATAGATCAATTTATAGAAATATCTAATAAACTTTAGTGAAGTTATGTAACTTCATCTTTTTATTTTGCATAAACTATAGTGTGGTGATGATATGATTAATGTTGGGGATATTGTATCAAGAAATAAATACAATAATGATATGTATTTTAAAGTAGTTAAAATAGAAAATAATATATACTATTTAACGGGTATAGATATAAGATTATGTGCAGATAGCGAACTATCTGATTTGAAAAAGGAAGATATCGTAGTAGAGGATAATAATGAAGATGATCAAAGATATTTACAAAGCATAAGTGATAATGATTTAGAGGAAAGGGACGATTTTTTTTATATACCAGGGAAGATACTTCATATTGATGGGGATAATGAGTATTTAAAACGATGTTTAAAATTCTATAAAAGCGCAGGACTTCAAGCGTATGGTGTTTATGAAAAGGAAGAAAATTTATATAAAAATATAACAAAATATCTCGATGATATAAAACCTGATATTGTAATAATTACAGGTCATGATGCATATTATAAACAGAAAGGTGAGGATTCAAGAACATACAAAAATAGCGATAATTTTGCAAAAGCAATAAGAGTTGCAAGAAATTATGAAAAATCATATGACAAATTAAAAATAATCGCAGGTGCATGTCAATCTAATTATGAGGAATTAATTAATGCAGGAGCAAATTTTGCATCAAGTCCAAAAAGGGTAAATATACATGCATTAGATCCTGCTATTATTGCAATTTCAATATCAAAAACTGAAAATACTAGGGAATTAAATATAATTGAACTATTAAATAAAACCAAATGTGGAAAAGAAGGAATTGGTGGAATAAAATCTTATGGTAGTATGTATGTTGGTTATCCAAGATAGGTATAACAATGTATAATAATATAAAAAATCAACTTATGGAAATAAAGGGTAAAAACGTAACTGCTATAATAGATGAAGGAAGAAGTAGAAAGCGAATAGAACAGGGAGTAATAAAGGATGTATACGATAGAATTTTTACAATAGAAATAAATGGTGTAATTACGTCTTTTAGTTATTCAGATTTAATTTGTAAAACAATTGTACTACAAAAAGTATAATTGTTTTTAGTATCTCAAAGACTTATATATAATAAAAAATGTAAAGATTATATAAATTCAATAATTAGAAAATTGTAGATTGTATTTAAAAAGTATTGATAATTTTTATTTTATAATATATAATTATTGTAACGTATGCTGGAAGGAGATAATATTTTTATGAAAGTTACATCAGTAAAAGTTAAAAAAATTGAAAAGGAAAACTCAAGAATGAAGGGAATAGCTTCTATTTTATTAGATGATATGATTGCAATTCATGATATTAGAATTATATCAGGTGATAATGGACTATTTGTTGCAATGCCTAGTAGAAAAACAGCAACAGGTGATTATAGAGATATAGTTCATCCTATTTCTCAAGATGCAAGAGATGTAATTGAAAGTGCAATCATAGAAGAATATAATAATCAAGAATAACTCTTTATAAGAGTTTTTTTGTTCTAAATATAAGTTTTGTTCATATTATTCTAATATAAGGAGGATAATATGGAAATGGTAAAAGACGTTAGTACTAATTTGAATCATTCTTTTTCAGTATCAGAGAGAAAAAATATAATAATATCAGGTGTTGTAAAAATTGATAGTTTTGATAATGAAGAATTTTTACTTGAAACAGTACAAGGATATATGAATATTAAAGGAGAAAATTTAGAAGTAGTAAAACTTGATACTTACCAAGGAAATGTAACAATAAAGGGAAGAATAGATGCATTAAGTTATATAGATGAGAATGCAAAAAAAGAATCCTCTGTTTTTACGAAGTTGTTTAAATGACATTAATAATTCAAATTAAATCACTTGCTTTTTCTTTTTTATACGGAATATTTTTTGCATTTACATATAAAATAAATTATAAATATTTAATGATTAATAATACATTATTTAAAATTATAATTAGCTTTTTCTTTATCCTTGATCATATATTATTATATTTTGTACTTTTATCTATTATAAATAATGGAATATTACATTTATATTTTTTATTATCGTTTATAATAGGTAATATATTTTATGTATATTTATTTGACAATAAAAAAATTAATAAAATTGACTAATAAAAATTGTAGTGGTATACTCAAAATATAAGGTGGGATCTAATGAAGCATAAACAAATCAAGAAAAAAATAGTTTTAGTAACATTAGTATTTCTAGTTGTAGGAGTAATATTATTAAAAAGTATAGTTCAAACTTCAATACAAATATATGATAAACAAAAGGAAAAAAAAGAGTTTACGGCAATGCTTGAAGAATTAAAAGAGAAAGAAGAACAATTAAATAACACTGTAACAAAACTTCAAGATCCAGATTATGTAGCAAGATATGCTAGAGAAAAATATCTGTATTCAAAAGATGGTGAAATAATTATAAGAATACCTGATTAGTAATATGAATTTTATTCCTATGTTAAGGAAATAAGGTTCAGTTCATAATGGTATTTTTTTTGTTTTTATGATATAATTCTTTTTAAGAAATTGAGAGGTTTATATGAAAAAAGATAAAATTGAGATACATGATACGACTCCTATTGTGAAAACAGATACTTTTGTTAATGATGATTATAGGGGTGCAGTTTTGACTAATTTAGGATGTTATGTAAAATCAAAAAATGCATAAATATTAAGAAGAAGAGCTAGAAAAATATTAGATAGTAAAAAAGAAAAAACTAAAATATATAAACCATATGAATGATCTATATAAATAAATATAATCATTTATTTGTTGTAATTTTTTTTAATTATGTTATTATATAGTCGGTGAAAGAAATGAAAATAAACCAAATAAATTCTTTAGTTTTAGCATATTTAGGTGATAGTGTATATGAACTTTTAATTAGGGACTACTTTATAAAACAAAACGTTAATAAAGTAAATAATCTACAAAACAGGGTAGTAAAATATGTATCTGCGAAAGCACAAAGTAAATACATAAATTATCTAATAGACAATAATATCTTAACTAATGAAGAGTTAGACATAGTTAAAAGAGGAAGAAATTCAAAAGTGTATTCACATCCAAAAAATGTTGATGTTTTAACATATAAATGGGCAACTGCTTTGGAGAGCTTATTTGGTTATCTATATATAAAGAAAGAAGATAGTAGAATAGAAGAATTAATAAATATAATATTGGAAGTGGAAATATGATAGTATTTGGTAAAAATGTTGCAGAAGAGGTAATAAATAGTAAAATTAAAATTAATAGTGTTTTTATTGCAAAAAACTTTAGTGATAGGGGAATTTTAAATTTTTTAGAGAAAAATAATATTAGAACACAAATAATTGATAAAAATATTATGGATAAAAAATACAAAGGAAATCATCAAGGAATTGTACTTGATATAGAGGATTATAAATATCATAAACTTGATGAGGTGTACTCTAGTAATTTTGTAGTAATATTAGATCATTTAGAGGATCCACATAATTTTGGAGCTATCATAAGAACATGTGAGGCTGCAGGTGTAGATTATATCATAATTCCTAAAAATAGAAGTGTTGAAGTTAATTCTACTGTTATGAAAGTTAGTGCTGGAGCACTTAATAATATGAAGATAGTGGAAGTAAGTAGTTTAGCAGCAGCAATAGATAAGCTAAAGAATAATGGTTTCTGGGTTTATGGAACAGATATGGATGGCGATGAGTATACAAAGGTAGAATATGACTCAAAAACGGCTTTAGTAATAGGTAATGAAGGTAATGGAATAAGCAAACTAGTTAGCGATAAATGTGATTTTATTATTAGCATTCCGATGACGGGAAAGATTAATAGTTTAAATGCATCAGTAGCAGCAGGCATTACAATTTATGAGGTAGTAAGACAAAGAAGGTAGGTATTAATCATGTATAGTAATGAAAATGATTATGAATTATTATATTTAGTTGCTGAGGAAAATGAAGCTGCTAAAGATATTTTTTATGAAAAGTATAGGCCCTTAGTGGAAATGAAAGCTGCTAAATATTTTAATTATGTAAAAAATAAAGGTTATGAGTTAAATGATTTGCTGCAAGAGGGGATGATAGGTCTTAGCCAGGCAATAAAGGATTTCAAAGAACAAAAGAATGTTAAATTTGTAACTTTTGCAAGTGTATGTATAGAAAGACAAATATTGACTTTTATAAGAGATGTTAATAGGCAAAAGCATAAACTTCTTAATAATTCTTTATCCATAGATTCAACAGAAGATAGTTTTGGTAGGCCACTAATGGAGGTTTTATTTGATGTTAAAAATTTAAACCCAGAAGATTCTTTTATTAACATTGAGGAACAAGAAGAATTGAAACGTAAAATTAAACATATGTTAACGGATAAGGAATATGAGGTATTTGAACTTAGATTACAGGGCTTTTCCTACCAAGAAATTTCATGTTTACTTGAAATAACTGTTAAGTCTGTAGATGGTGCGATGAGAAGAATTAAAAGCAAGATAAGTAATATACAAAAAGGGATTGACTAAATTACACTAATGTGTTATTCTTTTAGTAGATGCACATAAGTGTTTTTTATTTTGGACTTAAGGAAGGTATATATGAGTAAATTAAAAAAATTTATATCTGATATGAAAAAAGAACTTGATAGAATCAGATGGTGTAAAGGGAATGAATTAATTAAAAATGCGGTTGTAACAGTAGTTTTTATAATATTTTTTGCTCTATTTTTTGTAGCAATTGAATATATTATATCGTTAGTAAATAAGATAGATTTTAGTAATATTGTAGAAAGAATAAATGATTTATTTTAGAGGTGTGAATGATGGAAGAAAAGCAATGGTACGTAGTTAATACATATTCAGGACATGAAACAAAAGTAAAAGAAAAATTAGATATGAGAATACAATCAATGGGTATGGAGAATTATATATTTAGAGTAATTGTTCCAGAAACAACTGAGATTGAAATAAAAGATGGAAAACAAAAAGAAAAAGTTAAGAAAATGTTCCCAGGTTATGTATTAGTTGAAATGATAATGACTGATGAAGCATGGTTTGTTGTTAGAAACACTCCAGGAGTAACTGGATTTTTAGGTTCATCAGGTAAAGGTGCAAAACCTTTCCCATTATATCCACATGAAATAGAGAAAATATTAAATACAATGGGTATGTCTATCAAAGAGGTAATTGTTGACTTAAATGAAGGAGACAGAGTAAAAATAACAGATGGTCCGTTTAAATTAATGGCAGGTAAAGTTATTGAAATAGATACAGAAAAAAATAAAGCAAAAGTAAATATAGATTTATTTGGACAAGAAACTACTGTGGAAGTAGATTTAACACAAATAGAACATGATAACTAATCACTTGATTTTTATTAGAAAAAGTGATAATATGATATGCAGCTATGTATTTTATTATATATAGATTTAAGTTGGGAGGCAAATAAGTGTCGTTTGACCACTCACGAAAAAAATAATAGGAGGTGTTTTTCGTGGCAAAAGAAATAATCAATAAAATCAAACTTCAGATTCCAGCTGGAAAAGCAACAGCAGCCCCACCAGTTGGTACAGCATTAGGACCTGCAGGTATACCATTGCCAGATTTTATTAACAGATTTAATGAAGCAACTAAAGATAAAATGGGTGATGTATTACCAGTTGAGGTTTATGTTTACGATGATAGATCATTTGATTTTAAAGTAAAAACTCCACCAGCAGCATTCTTAATTAAGAAAGCAGCGGGAGTAAAAACTGCATCAAGTAAAGGCTCAAAAGAAATCGCAGGATCTATTACAAAAACACAATTACGTGAAATCGCAGAAACTAAATTACCAGATTTAAATGCTTATACAATAGATGAAGCAATGAAAATTATTGAAGGTACTGCACGTAATATGGGTATTGAAATTAAAGAGTAGGAGTTTAATCATATAGGTTTTACCTATGTGGGAGGATAATCCGCTAAAACCACAAAGGAGGAAAATAAAATGGCTAAGAAAAGCAAAAAGTATATAGAAGCTTTAAACCAAATTGAAAAAGGTAAAGCATATACTAAAGAAGAAGCTGTAGAACTAGTTAAAAAAATTAGTACCTCTAAATTTGATGGATCTGTAGAAGTAGCAATTAAGTTAAACGTTGATACTAGAAAATCAGATCAACAATTAAGAGGGGCAATTGTATTACCAAATGGTACAGGAAAAACTAAAAGGGTATTAGTATTATCAAAGACAGATCAAGCAAAGATTGCTAAAGAATCAGGTGCTGATTTTGTTGGTGATATGGATATGGTAGAAAAAATTGAAAAAGAAAACTGGCTTGATTTTGATGTAATCATTGCAACACCAGAAATGATGCCTATGCTTGGTAAATTAGGTAAGATTTTAGGACCTAGAGGTTTAATGCCAAATCCTAAAACGGGAACAGTTACTACAGATGTTAAAAAAGCAATTGATGATATTAAAAAAGGACGTGTAGAATATAGAACAGATTCTTATGGTAATGTTCATTCTATAATTGGTAAGGTATCATTTGATGCTAATAAATTAGTTGAAAACTTAGATGCTTTTGTAGATGTAATA
Source organism: Bacilli bacterium (assembly GCA_017938725.1). GTDB lineage: Bacteria > Bacillota_I > Bacilli_A > RF39 > UBA660 > CAG-433. Next base: position 53,449 of record JAGBAW010000001.1, read on the forward strand.
ATTAAATCAAAACCATCTACAGTTAAAGGTCAATACTTAAAAAATATTTCAATCGCACCAACGATGGGGCCTGGAATAAAAATTGATTTAAGTTCTTTTGACAAATAAAATAAATTATTATATAATAAGTCTATCAAAAAGTTATTTTGTACCGAAGACAGTAAGAGCGTAATGCTTAATATTTCTTACCGAGGACAATTCTTAAGTGTAATATTTAAGTCTTTGCCTTGTGTACAAAGGCTTTTTTGATATAAATTTGATAGGAGGATGAAAATGGCTAGTCAAAAAATATTAGAAGCTAAAGCACAAGTTGTTGACGAGATAACAAATGTAGCTAAATCAAGTGCTTCATTCATTTTATTTGATTATCGTGGACTAACTGCTGAAGAGACATCTGAACTTAGAAAAATTCTTCGTGAAAGTGATTCAAAATATAAAGTTTGGAAAAATACTTTAACTAAAAGAGCTATGGATAATCTTAAATTAAATCTTGATGATTGTCTAGCAGGTCCAAGTGCAATAGCTTATTCAAGTGATGCAATTGCTCCAATCAAAGCATTAAGTACTTTTGCTAAAGAACATCCAGCTTTAGAAATAAAAGGTGGAGTTGTAGATGGAAATGTTACAAGTTTAGAAGAAATCAAAGCATTATCAACAATTCCATCAAGAGAAGGATTACTTACTATGCTTGCTGGTGGCCTAATTGGTACTGTAAGAGATTTATCAATCGCTTTAAATTTACTTGGCGAACAAAAAAGTGAATAATTAATAAAAAATAAGGAGGAATTTAAAAATGGCTAAATTAAATAAAGACGATTTTATCGCTTCATTAAAAGAAATGACAATATTAGAAATTAAAGAATTAGTAGATGCTATGAAAGAGGAGTTTGGTGTAGATCCAAGTGCATTAGCAGTAGCAGCAGCTCCTGCGGCAGCAGCCCAAGAAGAAGGACCTACTTCAGTAACTGTTACATTAACAAGTGCTGGAGCAACTAAAATACCAGTAATCAAAGTTATAAGAGATATAACTGGTCTAGGATTAAAAGAAGCTAAAGATATTGCTGACAATGGTGGGGCAGTTAAAGAAAACATTTCTAAAGAAGAAGCAGAAGAAATCAAAGCTAAATTAGAAGAAGCTGGAGCAACAGTTGAAATAGCTTAAGTTTAAACATAGAGAAATCTATGTTTTTTCTTTATAAAATATGTTATTATAAGTTTGGTGATTTGTATGGAACATTATTTTACAAATAATAAAAATTTGAAGGAAAATACTAAGAAGGTAGATGTAAAAATAAAAGACACATTATTTTCATTTTATACAGATAATGGTGTTTTTAATAAAAAAGGTTTAGATTATGGAACAAGGGTATTACTTGAAAATATTAATTTAAAAGATAAAAAATCTTTTTTAGATGTAGGTTGCGGATGTGGACCAATTGGTATTTATATTGCAAAACAATCAGAAAATTATAGTGTGGATATGATAGATATTAATGAAAAGGCAGTAAACTTAACTAATAAGGGTATTAAATTAAACAGATTAAATAATGCTAAATCATTTATAAGCAATGTATATGAAAATATTGATAGTAAATATGATATGATAATAACTAATCCTCCGATACATGCAGGTAAAAAAGTGATTTATGATATTATAAGTAGTGCTAAAAAATATCTTAATAATAATGGTGAGATTTGGTTAGTAATAAGAAAAGACCAAGGAGCTAAATCATTAATTAAAGATATGAGTGATATTTATAATATTGATATAATAAAAAAAGATAATGGTTTTTATATATTACAGGCAAAACCAATTGACACCATTTAAATATGATGATAGAATATGACTTAATTAATATGAGGTATTATTATGGATATGAGTGAAAATACATATGAAAAAGATATACTTGGTATTCCTGCTACAAATGAGAAAGATGCAAAAGATATTGCGAGAGAAACTTTACAATTTTTAAATAAAAAAGGTATTCGAATAGGTAACGCTACTAGATATCGTGATAAAAATATGTTTTACGTAAATGTATATTATTTAAAAGAGGATACTTATGCGTTAAGGAAAAAAATATAAAATTTAATAGTATTTTATTGTTAAAAAGAAGAGTTAATATGAATATTATAAAAAAGGTTAAATATAATCAAGAATTAAATGAAAAAAATATATAAATTAGAAATACTATTAAAAAATACAAAAACTTAGATAGAAATAAATTTAAGTAAGTTTTAACAAGTGTTATGAAAAAATCATCAATACATGAAACTTATTATAGTATCGGTGGTTATAGAGAAGAGGCAATGTGTATTGAACAAATAAATGATATCTCACGGATTGTATACCATGGTGAAAGAGGAAATAAATATGATATAAGAAAGTTTAATAATATTTTAGATGGGCTAGTATTCTTAATAGAAATATTTTCGGAATCTGATGATGATTATTTAAAAAAATGAATCTTTAGTAGGATTATCATTGGCAAAAAAATTAGATTATAAAGAAGAAGTAAGAAAATAAAGTAACTTACAATGCAAGAACAATAAGATGACTTTTTAAAAATTAAAAGTAAACTGGATGAAGTAAAGTAAATGTTGGAAAAATTTAAGAGAAAATACAAGTCATACAATTAATTTGTATTTTTTTTACATATTTTTACATTCTTTTTGACAAGAAATAATTTGTTCTATAATTATCTTTTAAACTAAAAGTACTAT
>JAGBAW010000034.1 GCA_017938725.1 Bacilli bacterium
ATTTTTTTTTTTTTTTGTGTTATTATTTATTTGTATACATAATATAATGTTGTATATTGAAAGGAGAGTCTTAAGTTATGAAGTGTGAAATAATAAGAAAGACATCTAAAACAGGTAATATTTATTATGTTTTGTCTGTTCAACTAACGGAGACTTATTCAAAAGATGTATTTTTAGATAAATCTGAAGTTGAGTTATTAAGAGCACTAGGTTATATTAAATAATTTATTTTTATTTTAATATTCTATGTGTATTTTATAATTTAAAAATACAATTTATTATTGATACTAATAAAACGAGGAATCGTTATGTTAGAAAAATTTATATAGAAAGGTGGTAGGGGTATGGACCCTGTAAGTGCTATGGATGCAGTTGTTAACGCATTAAAGACAATTCTAACTACTGACGCTATGTTTACAAATCTTGCAGCTATAATTCCTGTTGTAGGTGGAGTTCTTATTTTTGCTTTTACTTATAGAATTATTCGAAGAGTTGTATCAGGCGCTAGTAAAGGTAAAGCAAGAATATAATTTTCTTGCTTTTTATATTAATATTTGGAGGATAGTTATGAAAAATTTAAAATTTAGATATTATTTGATATGTAAACTTGATTATAGGTTGAGTTTATTCGATAGAAAAAAAGGTAAAGAAATATATAATTGTATTGGTTTTAAATCTATGTATGATTTTATAAAAGATAAAAATATTAATTTTAATGATATTATTTTAAAACAATTATCTTTTTATAATTTATTTAAGTATTATATAGATATTTCTTCTATTGATAGTTCTTATAAAGGGGGCGTATCTAATGTTTGATTGTAGTATTCAATTAATGTTGCAATTTATTCCTATGTTGCCTGGTTTAATTTGCATTATTTTAGTTTTAAATTTATGCTGTGATTTATTATGGGGTGGTAAATAATGATTTATGTTCCTGACACTAATTATCAATGCTTTGTACTAGTAAATAAAGATACTATAAGAGCTTATGAAACTAAGCCTTATAACCCTGGTTATAATCATCAAATCCATATTAATTATAGAGATTATTATATTAATTCACATTATCTTTATTCTGATGGTTCTCAAACTTTTAATGATTATAGCCAAATTCCAATTTGTTTAGATTCTAATAATATTACTAATGATTTTTATTATAGAAATGATTTTGATAGTATTTTATTTATATTTGTTATATTATTTATATTTATTATTTATATTCCTTATAGAATTATTAGTAGATTATTTGGAAGGTGGTTAAAAGTATGATGGAATATATAAAAAGATACTTTATCTATTTTTTAATTGGGTTATTATTTTATTTTGTTAGTAGTGTTTTATTTCATTATGATGTTAAAGCTGCTGCTTTTCCAAAACCTACAAAAATTCAAGCATTTGATAGTGGAGGTTTAAGTACATCTTCAATGACTCGTTATACAAATTGGGACGGCAAGAGCGGTTATAGAATAGGTCCGTTTATTCAAACATCAACTGCTTTAATTCCTCGCTCTACTTATTTCTTTTTTGATAATGTTCATTTGAGTAAGGTAAATACCTCAATTATTTTATATTTACAGATATATCACCCCGACTCAAATGAAAGTCCAATAACTATTACTTCGGCTAATTATGAAGATTATACAACGAGTACTTATTATGCTTGTTCAGTCGGCAATAAACAGGTTTCTTATAATGTTTATACAACATATACTGTAAATTGTTCTATTCCTAGTTTTTATAATGGTAATTTTAATTTTAATGCCGTTGAAACTAATTATAAAAATGGTTCTTCCTACTATATCGGTTTAGCTACTGATGATAGTAGTTATGTTGTAAGCCCAAGTAATTCTGATGTATTAACTGGTATTAATGGTTTGGGTACTGACATCAATAATTCAGCTAATAATATTATAAGTAGTAACAATCAAAATTCTCAAAATATAATAAATAATCAAAATGAAAATGCTAATAAAATAGATAATTCAATTAATGATGTAAATAATTCTATCAATGATTCTTCTACTGATGACCCTACTGGTTCTTTTGATAGTTTTAATGATAAAATTGCTACTAATGGTGTTATTACTAATCTTATTACTTTGCCTATAACATTATTTACTAATGTTTTAAATAATATTAATGGCACTTGTAAAACATTTAATATTGGCAATTTATTTGGTAGTAATTTAAGTTTTCCTTGTATTGATTTATCAAATTATTTTGGTCCTACATTGTGGAATGTAATTGATGTATTGTTTAGTGGTTTCTTTGTTCTTATAATTTCTAAGAAAATGATAAGAGTATTTGAGAATTTTTCAAGTATGAGAGAGGGTGATGTATTAAGTGATTAAAGCTTTACTTAATGGTTTACTATCTATTATAACTAGTTTATTAAATATCTTTTTACTTCCAATAAATGCATTACTTGAAAATGTATTTCCTGATATGTCTAATGCTATTAGTACATTTAATACTTTTGTAAATACTTATATTGGTGGAACATTATCTTACTTTTTTAGTATATTGCCACCTATATTTAGAAATTTATTAGTATTATGGTTTACATTTGTTATCGCTTATTATGGAATTTATTATACTTATACAGGTATAATTAAGATTTGGTCTATAATTCAAAAAATTAAATTTTGGTAGGAGTGATGTATATGAAAATATTAAATACTATTATAGATGTTAAATCTATGTTTAAATTAAAATTAAATCAAATCAATGATAATTTTGGAGTTTCTTTTATTACAGGTTATCAAGGTAGTGGCAAAACTTATTTTGCCGTATATATATTAGTTAAATATATTGAACCTAGTAGGAAAATTTATACTAATATTAGGAGCCTTAAAATACCTGGAAGAGATATTGAATATTTTGAAAAAATTGACGATATTGTAAATAATATTGAAATGGACAGAGTTTTTGTTATTGACGAAATTTCCAAGAAGTATACTAAAGAATCTAAACAAGATAGGGCTTTTTATTCTTGGTTGCAACAAAGTCGTAAAAGAAGGAGAACTACTTTACTTATTACTCAAGAATATATTCAAATTCCTTTTTGGTTGAGAGGTATCGCTAGATACGTTTATTCTACTACCAAGTTAAAATGTTTACCTTTATTTAAAACTTATCAAGGTTATGCTATGCTCTCTGAAGATACTAAAGAGTGGGTTGTTGAACCTGAGAAAACATATATTTATAAGCGTAATAAGTCTATTGGTAAGCTTTACGATACTATGGAGCCTATTAATACTTTATAACTCTTAAAATTTCTAAAAATGCCCTATAGTGCATTTTTAGATATTTTTAGAGTCTATGGGGTTTGGGGTAGAGCCCCAAAAAAAACAAATTACTATATGTACTACGACTATATAGTAATTTGTGTATTTTGTGCAAAGATTTTTTGGAGGTTATTTTATGAAGAAATATGAGACTTCTTCGGAGGAAGTTATTGAGAAAAGATATAGACATTTTATGTTTATTTTATATCCTGAGTGGGAAAATTATGAAGAAATTCTTCAAGATATAAAAGGGAATTTTAAGAATTGGGCTTATATAACACATAAGCCCGAGAGTGAAGAGAAGAAAGAACATACACATGTTATATTGTCCTTAGATAACCCTAGGACTATAGAAAGTATATGTAAAAGACTTGAGATACCTACTCTTTTGTGTCAAAAGATTAGGGGCCTTCGTGGTGCTTGTAGATACTTGGTTCATAAAGATAACGAAGATAAGATACAATATGATTTGAAAGATGTTTTTGTAAGTAATTCATTTAAAGATACTTTTTTTAGTTCATTTGACGATTTATTAAGTGAAACTGATATGCTCGAAAATATTTATGATTTTATTAGAGACCATAAAGATTGTTCTTCAATTGAAGTAGAAGTAATGTTAACTCAATTTGTTTGTAGTGTAAATTATAACCGAGTATTTAAACGATATTATAATACATTAGTTAAGTACATACATTCTGTTTGTGATAAATAGAATTTAATATATATTAGAAAGGAATTAATTATGTCTAGTAATTATTGTATAGTTTATGTTGTTTTATTTGATGATATTATTGAATTTATTTTTGATAGAAAAAAAGATGCTATCGATTATGTTAATAGATGTTATTGTCGCAATCATTATTCTATTGAAGCTCATAAATTATATTTACAATCAATTTAAAGATTAAAAAGAGTTTTTATAATACTCTTTTTTTTATATATTTTTATATTGATTTTTTTTTTTTTTTGTGTTATTATTTATTTGTATACATAATATAATGTTGTATATTGAAAGGAGAGTCTTAAGTTATGAAGTGTGAAATAATAAGAAAGACATCTAAAACAGGTAATATTTATTATGTTTTGTCTGTTC
>JAGBAW010000035.1 GCA_017938725.1 Bacilli bacterium
ACAAGAATACAAAAAACTTGTAGAAGATTGGATACTATTTTATAACAATGATAGATTAAAGTCAAAAAAGAAATCAAATTAATGATTTCTTTTACTATAAACTAGTTTTTTATTTTTGTGAACTATTTGGGGTTCACTTCATTAACCAGCTTTTTTATTTATAACAAATTCTCTATATTTTAGTATTTTTTCCTTTTTTCTAGTTTATTATTAAAGAAATCTTTATTTACCTTCATTGCACCTAATATTTCTTTATTAAAAATTAAAGGTGCTTTAAGATTTATATCCATAAAATTGTCTAATATTTCAAAACTATCTAAAAACTCTCCTGTATTTATTCTATGATTTTCAAAATAGCAAAGTAATAAGTCAACACTTCTATCATGACACTGCCCAATTCTTTTTTTTGATTCTAATTTTCTTTTTACGGATTTATTTTGTATTATGAATAGTAGCAATTATTATACTATCTTTAATTTAAAATGTAAATAAAAAGATGCTTAATGCATCATCTATTTTGGTTTATAAAATCAATAATTTCGCTTTTACTCATAAATCCAACATTCTTTCCTTTTAATTCACCTTTTTTAAATATCATTAATGTTGGTATACTCATAATAGAAAACATATTTGCTAAATCACTTGACTCATCAACATCTACTTTAACAAATGTTACACCATCTATCTCATTTGAAAGTTCGTCTATAATAGGTGAAATCATTTTACAAGGACCACACCATTTAGCAAAAAAATCTACTAGTACTACATCATTTTTTAATACTTCATTAAAATCTTTTGAATTTATTAGTTTAACCATAATTACTCTCCTATTTCACATTTTGTTTTTATTTTATTTTTTGAATATAAATATTCTATAGAATCCTCTTCTATTATTTTATTTTTTACCATTATATTAATGCATTCACAATTAAATTCTTTGTCATCAGAATCATCTTTATTTTTAGTCAAATCATTAATTTCATTAAATGTACTTAGACTATTCTCTACAACTGCCGACATAAATGGTGTTTTTTCAAGTATTACGTTTTTTAATTTAGAATATTTAAATAAATCTGTATTATTTAATTTAAATGTTGGTTGCATTAATATAAACATAACAATAAACACTACTAAATAATATTCAATCATACCAAATATAGCACCTAAAATTTTAGAGGGAATAGCTAAAATTATTGTAGCTTTTAATATTTTTTCCATAATCGAACTTATTTTTACAAGTATTAACAATATTGCACTTAAAATGCTGAATACTAAAAAGAATGCGATTACTTCATAAAGTAATATATTAAGTACTGCTACATTTTCAAGTAATCCACCAAATGTAAAAAATGGTAAATGCTTATACATTAAAGCAGATACTGGATTTTTTAAAATAAAAGATAATACAATAACAAAAATCATTCCAATAGTTATTACACTTTGCTTTATTATTCCCCTTTTAAAACCTACTAATCCACCAAATAAAATAAACAATATTATTATAATATCTAACATTATCTTCACCCTTTACTATTTCTATACTTAATTATATTATATTTTGGCAAAAAAATAAAGAATTATGTTAAAATATGTATATGAGGTGAAAACTTATGACAATATCCTTTAAAATTTCAGATAATACAAAAGAAAAAATGATAGAACATTATAAATACATGAAAAGAGATAAAACCCCTGCATATGCAATATTTCAGGCAGATGATGCTGATACTGTTATCACATTATATGAATCTGGTAAAGTTGTTTTTCAGGGAATAAGTGCTGATATAGATGCCAATATATGGAGAGAAACAGAAACAATGCTTAATGGTAAAGGTCCTATAGAAAAAGAAAAGAAAGAAAAGATAAAAGATAATGATAAAACTGATTATTACTTTATAAACTCTATTGGATCTGATGAAGTTGGTACTGGTGATTATTTTGGACCTATAGTAGTTTGTGCATCATATGTTAATAAAAAAGATATATCGTTTTTAGAAGAATTAGGAGTGCGCGATTCAAAAAAATTAACTGATGAAAAAATATTGAAAATTGCTGAAGATATTATGAAGAAAATACCATTTAATGCATTTATTTTAACAAATTCTGAATATAATAAACTTCAAGAAAAAGGATATAATATGAATAAAATAAAAGCAATACTTCATAATAAAGTACTTCTTGGGCTTATGAAAAAAGATAATTATATACATGATATGGTTGTAGTTGATCAGTTTACACCTGAAAGGAATTACTTTGGATATTTAAAAGGGCAAGAAAATGTATTTAGAAAAATTACTTTTACTACAAAAGCTGAAGACAAATGTTTATCAGTAGCATGCTCATCAATAATAAGCAGATATTTATTCTTAAAAGAAATAGAAAAAATGGGAAATGAACTAAATGCATTTATTCCAAAAGGAGCATCAACATTAGTTGACGAATTTGGTAAAAAAGTTGTTTCTAAATACGGAAAAGAAAAATTAAAAGATATAGCTAAGTTAAATTTTAAGAATACAGAAAAAATCCTAAATAGCTAGGATTTTTATTACGCTATAAAACCAATATATATCATAAATATTGTTAATAGTATTGATATAATCATTCCATTTATTTTATTAGATTTATTTTCTTCATCAAATCCAACTGCCATTGAAATTAAATATCCACCAATTAATCCACCAATATGGGCAGCATTACCTATTCCAGGGGTAGTAAAACCTATGAATAAATTTAATATTACTATTGGAATTATTTGATTAATTATTGAATTACCTATATAACCTCTATAATGATATCCAAAATATAATATAGAACCAAGAAGACCAAATATCGCACCTGATGCTCCTGCAGAAACAGTATTTTCCGGAGATAATGCAACTGTAAATAACGATCCCATCAGTGCACTAAATATATATACTATAACGTATTTTACTTTACCATAAAAATACTCAACTTGACTTCCTACTATAAAAAGTGAATACATATTTAAAATTAAATGTATTAACCCTATATGTAGAAATGCTGAAGTAATAAGTCTAATATATTCACCATCTATTGTTTTTGCAACATAATTGGCACCAAAATCTATTAGTGTCTGTGTATCAGTTGATCCTCTACCATATATATACATAAGTGCAAATATTATTATATTTATTAAAATAATAATATAAGTTATAATAGGTTTTCGATTTTTCATATACTTTTCCCTCTTTTCATTTTCTTTAATATTTTTACTTCCTATATCCTTTGTTATTTTAGAAATAAGTTCAAATCCATTCTTATCATATTTGAATTTTTCATTAACATTTTTATAACTATCATTTATATATTTATTATTTTTAAATTCTTCCTCACTATTAATTAATATATTAACAAATTTACTATCATTATTTTCCTTTATTTCTCCATAAAAATTTTTATCTACAAATATTGATAGTATATTCATAGAAAAATCAAAAGTCTTTCTTTTAATTTGTTTTGCAATATGTTTCGTTTTTAGAATATCATAATTAAATTGTTCCTCATTATGAATATGCTTTGTTACTATTCTAATAATACTATACGAATTATTCTTATTTTCAAGCCATACTTCATCCGTTATTCCTTTTATTACTATAGGACTATAATTTTCATTAACGATAAAGTAATGTATTATTTTCATAACTAATAATTCATTGTCATCTATTATAGTCATTTCCACTTAAATCACCTATTCTTCTTTATACTTATCAACTATTTCTATAAATTCCTTAGGAAGTTCACAAGTAAAATTCATATATTCTTTAGTTATAGGATGAATAAAACCTATTTTTCTTGCATGAAGAAGTTGTCCAAAATCTCCATATATGCACTTTCCATACACAGGATCATTAATAACTGGATGATTGATGTATTTCATGTGTACTCTTATCTGATGTGTTCTTCCAGTTTCAAGTGTGCACTCAATTAATGTTGCCCTTTTGTATCTTTCAATTACCTTAAAATGGGTTATTGCCTCTTTTGAATTGTTACTTGTTACACACATTTTCTTTCTATCTTTTTCATCTCTACCTATAGGGGCATCAATTGTACCTGTATCATGATTTATAACTCCATCAACAAGTGCAATGTATTTTCTTTTTATTTCTTTATTTTTTAACTCTTCTGCTAAAATAGCATGTGCCTTATCATTTTTCGCAACTATCAAAAGTCCGCTTGTATCTTTATCAATTCTATGAACAATACCTGGTCTAAACTTTCCATTAACACTGCTTAAATCTTTACATAAATACATAAGTCCATTAACTAAAGTATTAGAATAATTTCCTGGTGCTGGATGAACCACTACCCCACTTTGTTTATTAATTACCATTAAATAATTATCTTCATAAACAACATTTATATCCATTTTTTCTGCTTTTATATCATCTACTATTTTCTCATCTGTTATTTGAATTTCATCATTATTAGATACCTTATAACTATTTTTTACAGTTTTGCCATTTACAAGTAACTTTCCATCATCTATTAGCTTTTGTATTTTACTTCTCGTAAAATCAATTTCATTACTATCTGATAAATATTTATCTATTCTAACGGATTCATCCAAATCACTCACTTTTAGAAATATTTTTTCCTCCACTTTTATCACTTCCTTCAAATAACATAAGCATAATTACTCCTATAACAATGCACATATCCGCTACATTAAATATTGCAAAATCAAAATCAAATATTATAAAATCAAGATAATCAATAACATACCCTAAGAATACTCTATCATATAAGTTACCTAATATTCCACCAAGTAAAATCCCATATGATAAACATGTTATTAAATTCATGCCCTTATCCTTTTTTATAGCTTTATATATTAAGAATAATATAATTAAAGTAATAAATACCAAAAACATAATATTACCAGAAAACAAACTAAAAGCAGCCCCTTCATTATGACAATTAGTTATATAGAAAAAACCACTTATTATTTTATTTCTAACATTAAGTGTAAAATTATTTGTAATAATTATCTTAATAATTCTATCAAGTAAAAAAACAATTAAACTAATTATAGTTACTTTTTTCATCCTAATCATCCATTCATATTACTACAATAATATTATATCATGAGTTTAATTTTTTTCCTATAGTTAATTATTCATATCTTAAAGAATCAATAGTATTAAGTTTTGCTGCCTTACTTGCAGGATTAATACATCCTACTAAGCATACAAATATACTTATAACAGATGCGAAAATGACATATTTTATATTTATATCTATTATATTTATTTTATAACTATTATATATTAAATTAGATAAATTTTTAGCTATTAAACTTGAAAATATAAATGAAATTATACTTGTAAATAATCCAATTAAAAATGCTTCTGTTTTAAATATCTTCTTTATATCTTTTTTCCTAAATCCAAGAGCCTTAAATATTCCAATTTCTTTAGTTCTCTCCATAACATTTATATTAAATACGATTATAATCATAATGCATGACACTATAAGTGACACCGATGAAAAACATGAGAGTATAAAAGTTGCTATATCAAGATATTTAAATATGCCTTCTGCATACTCATATGTATTTGTAAGTTTATATCCCATTTTTTCAATATTACTTTTAACATAATCTATATTATCCTTTTTATTTACTTCCAATGACAAATTAGTAGGTTTTAAATTTCTATCATTATTATTGTATATTTTACTAATAGTACTATATTTTACATAGGCATAATTTGTATTATTAATTAAATCAACTTTACTATTTTTATATATTCCAGAAATGGTTAATTTTTTTCTTATTAAGAATGGTTCATTTGAACTTGAATCAATTAAAAATATCTCTACTTCTTTTCCTATTAAATCATTTAAATTATCTGATAAATCACGTGCTAAGTACTGACTAATAACTATCTCATTATTATCTGGAATATTACCATATTTTAAATCACTTTTTTTCATATTATCAAAGCTAGATAAATTAACCAAATCATATTTCTTATCATTATATAAGATATACGAGTTCGATGAAAAAGAAACATCTTTATTAATAGTTTTAACATTCTTTATGTCCTTAATTTTATCTATTTCATCTTCTTCAAAATATGTAATATCATATAATTCATTTACTCCCTTTTTGCTTATATTAAATAAAAGTGGATTAATATTATTTTTTACCTCTCTTTCTATATATTTTTTCACTCCGCTACCTATAAATAAACATAAAGTTATTCCGATTATTCCTATTGATGAGGCTAGTGACAAAAGAAAATTTCTTTTAAGATTTTTTATAATGTTATTAATACCAAATTTAAAGCATGTAAAAGTACTTAAGTTTTTCTTACTTAATTTATTCCTTTTATTATATTTAATATTATGTTTGAATTTTTGATCCTTTAAAATAGACCCATCTTCTATAGTAATTATTCTATTTGAATACTTTTTTACCTTATTTGAGTGAGTAACAATAATAACAAGTTTTCCACTCTTTGATATATCACTTAATATTTGTAATATATTTTCTGAGTTTTTTGCATCAAGAGATCCTGTTGGTTCATCTGCAAGTATTATATCTGGATTTTTAATAAGGGCTCTTGCAATTGCTACTCTTTGCATCTGTCCGCCTGATAATTGATTGGGCCTTTTATATATATGATTTCTAAGTCCCAGTTTAATTAATATATCTTTTGCTCTTTTTATTTTTGCTCTTCTTTTTATTTTAGTAGTATCTAATGCAATCATAACATTTTCAAGCACTGTAAAATGGGAAATTAGATTAAATTTTTGAAAAACAAAACCTATATTTTCCCTTTTATATTCATCAATATTAATTTTCTTTAATGATTTATTATCTATATAAACATTTCCTTCGTATTCGTTATCAAGACCACCTATTATATTCATCAAAGTAGATTTTCCTGATCCACTTTCGCCATAAATACAGACAAACTCTCCACTTTTAAATTCTAAACTAATATTCTTTAGTACTAATTGCTTGTTTTTTTTATTTAACCTATATTCCTTTTTTAGATTCTCAATTTTTAATAACATAAACACCCTCCTAATATTTATATTATCTTTTTAAATTGAAAATCCCCTTGTTATACAGCAAAAATCCTACAATCATATATTTTTGGAACCAAATTCAATTTTCTAATTCCTGATTCATCACGAAATAAGTTTTGATGTTTTATATAAATTTCTATTAATTTTTCTTTTATCCGTTCATCTTCATCTAAAATTGATTCAAATTTATCTATCTCATCATCAAGACTATCTGTAAGTAAAAAATTAACCCTAAAAACATCTAAATAAAACAAGTACTTTTTAAAATTCTCTAAATCTTCCTTGCTATTAATTCCAAGTAACTTTTCCATATCCTCTAATTTAAAATTATATTGAACACCTTCAATAAAATCTATTTCATAAGTTAAATCCCTTTTTCTCTCTTCATATAATTCATCTAAATTTATATTCATTTTAATCACCCAATAGAAGTATATTTAATATATATCAAAAAATATGTCGAAAAAGGTATTAATTTAGTATTTACTTAATATTTTTTACAAACTCTATTAATAAAATATATTTATTAAATATTTTAAATTATATTATACTAATTATTTATTTAACACCATTATTTAATTTAATTAGTAAAATATTCAAGTTTTTAATTGTAACTTCATCAACAAAATGCTCTATTTTCTCAACCTGTTTTAAATTATAATCATCTTTATTAATAAACTCTAGAAAATCATTCAATATCTTGTGCCTATATAAAAAATACTCACCAAGTTTCTTCCCCTCATTTGTCAATTTTATTTCGCCATATTTTTCATTTTCAACTAAATTTTTATCCTTAAGTCTATCTATCATCTTACTTACAGATGATGGCTTTACATTTAGTTTTTCACTTAATTGTTTTACGGTAATTTTATTATCAAATCTATAAATCATTTCAATGTAATCTTCCATAGCTTCAGTTACATTTTTATTTTCTCTTAATTTATATCCTTTTAAAGTATAGAACTCTTCTATATTTTTCATAATAAGCCCTCTCCCTTTCCTTCTTTCCTACATATACTATTTTAGAAGTTAGATTAAGGAAACTTCTTACTTATATAATATTTAGGAGGATTAGTATTTATGAAAAAAATATTAACACTTGATAAGATAAAAGTAGGTCAAACTGCCAAAATACTAGAAATAAATTCAAATTATAACTTAAAAAGAAGATTACTGGATTTAGGTATTGTTAAGGATAGTGATATAAAATGTGAATTTAAAAGTCCATTTAATGATCCTACTGCTTATTTTATAAAAGGAACTACGATTGCACTTAGAGAAGAAGATGCAATAAATATAAGGGTGAGCATAGATGAATAATAAAATAGCACTTATTGGTAATCCAAATGTTGGAAAAAGTACAATTTTTAATACGCTTACAGGTAAAAATGAACATACCGGTAATTGGCCAGGTAAAACTGTTGGTAATGCAGTAAGTAATTATACTTATAATAATAAAAAATATATTATATATGATTTGCCTGGAACTTATTCATTAATATCTCATTCAAAAGAAGAAGAAATTGCTAGAAATTTTATATGTTCTAAAGATTATGATATTGCACTTGTTGTATGTGATGCGGTTTGTTTAGAAAGAAATTTAAATTTAGTTTTGCAAATTCTTGAAATTACAAGTAATGTAATTGTTTGTGTTAATCTTATGGATGAAGCAAGAAAGAAAAAAATAACCATTGATTTAGATAAATTATCAGATATATTAAAGGTACCAGTCGTTGGTACATCAGCAAGGAGTAATATAGGTATAAATAATTTACTTAAAACAATTGAAAATTTTAAACCAAATAACGAAAGATTGGATATTAAATATGATATGGTAATAGAAAATGCTATTAAGATGATTAATGTTGATTTTAGTAAATTAAATAAAAGATGGCTTTCTATAAAATTACTTGATGATGATAAAAATATAATAGATAGTTTAAAAGAAATAACAGGTGAAGAATTTAAGTATAATAATATTGATGCAGCAAGGAAATATTTAACTCATAATAATATAAATGATTTAAAAGATGAAATAGGTAAAACAATGATAAGTAAAGCAGAAGAGATAGCTAAAGAGGTAGTTACATTTGAAGATGAAAATTATACAAAAAAAGATAGACGATTAGATAAAATTTTAACAAATAAATATACTGGAATACCTATAATGCTTATATCATTATTAATAATTTTTTGGATAACCATAACAGGGGCAAACTATCCATCAAAAATACTTTATGATTTTTTATTTAAAATAGAAGATATATTATATAATTTTTTAACATATATAAATTTACCTAACTTTTTAGTTGAATTACTCATTCATGGTGTATATAGAGTAACAGCCTGGGTAGTATCCGTAATGCTACCACCTATGGCAATATTCTTCCCATTATTTGCACTTTTAGAAGATTATGGGGTGCTACCTAGAATAGCATTTAATTTAGATAAATTATTTAAAAAATGTAATGCGTGTGGAAAGCAAGCCCTCACTATGTGTATGGGGTTTGGATGTAATGCAGCAGGTGTTACAGGGGCAAGAATAATTGACTCTAAAAGAGAAAGATTAATTGCTATTATAACTAATAATTTTGTACCTTGTAATGGTAGATTTCCTACTATAATATCTATAATAACTATGTTTTTTATAGGACTTAGTTGTAGTTTAGGAGGCTCCATACTAAGCGCTTTAATATTAACTATTATAATACTTTTTGGAATAATTATGACATTTATAGTATCAAAAGTATTATCTAAAACATTACTTAAAGGAATGCCATCATCATTTGCTTTAGAACTTCCACCATATAGGAAACCACAATTTTTCAAAGTTATAATAAGGTCAATATATGAAAAAACATTAAAAATACTTTTAAGAGCTATTAGTGTTGCAGCTCCTGCTGGACTTCTTATTTGGTTATTTTCTAATATAGATATTAATGGAATTAGCATATTAAATCATTTAACTAGTGCACTTGATCCTTTTGGCAAAGCAATTGGACTTGATGGAACTATACTTATGGGATTTATATTAGGATTCCCCGCTAATGAAATAGTAATTCCTATTATATTGATGGGATATTTAGGATCATCTACTATGAGTGATTTTAATAATTTAACCGAACTTAAAAATATATTGATAACTAATGGATGGACAATTAAAACTGCAATATGTACTATAATTTTCTCACTTATGCATTTTCCATGTTCTACCACAGTATTAACTATAAAAAAGGAAACTAATAGTTATAAATGGGCAATTATATCAATATTAATTCCAACAATTATAGGTATAACATTATGTTTTGTAATTTCAAATATTTTAAACTTCTTTATATAGTTTGAAATCATTATTATTGCGTATATAGAATTTTCTTAAAATATAAGCATACTAATTAACTTATTACTTAAGTGTTAGTATGTTTTTTATATCTATATAAAATTTTATATAAATATTAATAAAGTAAGTATTTTTATTTATAATTACTTTATCCTATCATTATTATTTATTTTTTTATTCAAACTAATTCCTATTAGCTGTAATTTAATTATAATATCTTTTATTTCACTATCAGTAAAATTCAACATTTTTAAGTTAAGTCTGTTTAACATCCATAATTTTTCTATGGTATTTATATTACTTGATAATAATCTTTCTTGAGTAGATGATTCTAAATTTAATATTTTTATACTTTCGCTTATGTTAACATTCATAATTAATTATCGATTAATTTAACCTTATTTACAACATATTCTTTTGTCTCTTCATATGTTTTCCCTAAAGCAATACTAAATTCGCTATATAAATATTTTTCTGCCTTATCAAAATATAGCTTGTCTTTATCACTTATTTTCTTTTTACTATCTTCTCTTTTTTTATTTCTTAAATATGTTGTTTTTATTATTTTTATTAAATCTAAATAACTCCCAGAGTTTATTAAATTTCTATATTCATTCTCTATAAGTTTATTATCATTTTTAATTATATCTATGTTAGGTATCTGATTAATTACCTTTTCTAACTCTTTTTTTGTTATTAAATCTCTTATGTTATTAGTATTTGTTGGTATCTCTATTTTCAAACTTGAATTATTGATAGGTTCCAATACATAGTATGTTAAATCTTTAAAACCATGTTCCTTTATGCTTTCAACCTTGCATACATCCCTTTTGTAAACAAGATAATCCCCTACTTTATAAATTTTAATCACCCACTTTCATAAAAAATAACTATTCAAGCTGGACTTACGCCTATTTGAATAGCTACTCGCTTCTTTATAATTATATCATTTTTTAAAAATTTATGTAAGCAAAATTTTTTGGATTTCCTATAATATTTCTAGTTAAATTGTTATATCTACATCATTTACTATCACGCTTGGCGATGCGCACGTAACATTGTTAAATAATAAATCATTTCCTATTTCTTCAATATTATTAAATAAATCAAAATATGATGTTGTGACAATAAATGATTTTAATCCACCTTTTACCTTCCCATTTTCTACAAGTAAACCATAAGCCTGGAATGATGCTTTTGAGTCTTTTGTATCTATATTATAATTACTAAATATATCTGTTACAATTATGCCATTGTCTAACTTTTCTAATAACTCGTCGTATGAATAATTTCCAGGTTTTATATACATATTTCTTGTACTTACTCCCCCATAACTATTACCTGTTGAATTAACATTATTCTCTTTCGCAGTCTTATTATCGCATAAATAAGTGATTAAATTACCATTTTCTACTATTGTTTTATTATATGTACTAGTTCCTTCGTCATCAAAGACCCTATACCCTGGCATACTTTTATCAAGTGGACTTTCTATAATAGTTAACTTATCAGAGAATATCTTTTTATTTAATTTATTATCTAAAAAAGAAGTTTTATTTTTAATTTTTTCTAAATTCAAATATGGTACTAGTTTTCTCAATATTATACTCATTTCACTATTTTTAAATAGCACTTTATATTTTTTTGATTCAATGCTATATTCATTTAAACTCATCAATGTTTCATTAATTAAATTATTTACAAATTCAGTGTAATTTATATTATCATTAAATAAAATATTATTACAACCAACTTTTACTTCCCCATTTCTTTTAACTATAACTTCTGAGGAGAATCCATTTTGTAAACTACTACTTGATATATCTACTCCAAGCTCATTTATAATTCTAACTTTTGAATATTTACTAGAAATGTAACAGGTAAGAACATCATTATCCTGCAATAATTTGTTAAACTTTGTGTTCTCATTTATAGCATCTTCAATATCTAATATATTTTTTGAGCTATTATCATTATTATTTTTAGATAAATCTTTTAATATTTCAATTTTTTTATTTTTTAAATACTTACCCTTTTCAAGCAATATATCTATTACATTTTCATCTAAATAATTTGTTGTTGTTTTTATAGTTCCCTTGTTATAATCAGATTGAATATTATAATGAACATTATTTGCATAATCTTCGTTTATTAATTTCCCATTTATTAGTTTTGCACCTTTTTCAATGATAGTAATTTCTGTTATTTGAATATTTTTTAGTCCCTTACTATGTGCTAAATCAAAAAATTTTTTATATTTATTCATTACTATTACCTCCGATAAAGATTTTAGATACTTTAATGCAAGGCTGTCCACATGTTACATAAATCGTTCCACTTTCACTTGTACCACAATATCCACCTTCAAATTCTAAATCACTAGATACCATTTCTATATTATTTAATACATCTAAACAATTACCCATAAGAGAAACATTATTTATCTTTTTACCTATTTTTCCATTTTCTATTATGTATGCATTTGGTGAATGAAAGTTAAAGTCACCTGTTGCTGATTCTACACCACCATATTCTATTTCTTTTACATATACACCATAATCTATACTCTTAAACATTTCTTCTATTTTATCATTTCCTTTTGCTAAATATGTATTACTCATCCTTGATGTAGGTGCATATAAATATGATTCTCTTCTTGATGAACCATTAGCATTTTGATTCATTAACTTTTGATTAAAAGTGTCCACTAAATAATTTTTTAATATTCCATTTTCTATTAGAACATTTTTCCTAGAGTACTCTCCTTCATCATCAATAATTGAACTACCCCACAAATTATTTATACTTCCATCATCTATAAGGGTTACTTTTGAGTTTGCAATTTTTTGATTCTTTTTGCCAGTCAAAATACTCTTATTAACCGCTACTGTTCTTGCTTCTAGTGCATGTCCACAAGCTTCATGCAATATTATAGCACCATATCCATTTCCTATTATAACTGGATATTCTCCTCCCTTAAAGTCTATCGCATCTAAAGATTCTATAGCGTCTTTACATGTATCAATTACAAATTTTTCTATATCAATACCATCTAACATTTCATAACCCATCATATAGTCTATTCTAGAATATTTATTAGCAGTTTTGCCTTCCTTACTTACATATACAAATAAAAATAATCTAGTTCTTACTTCTACGCTACTTGTTATTACACCCTTTGAATTAGCTATTTTTTTATAGCTATCTTCTTCCAAAAATCGTACGTCAACTTGAGAAATTAAATCTGAATAATTTCTTGCAATATCATCTATTTTCTTTAAATATCCAATTTTATCATCAGTTGACATTTCATTATGTCTCACTTTAATTACAGGATTATTAACCCTTTTTTCGATTAAATTTATATAACTATGATTATTTTTTTCACCTAATTTATTTTTTAAATTGTTAGTTATATTAATTAAGTTTTCTTCACTCAAATCATCTGTTGAGCTAAAATAATATTTATCATCTTTTATTATTCTAAAGCTAGTTCCCCTTTTGCTATAAGAAGAAATATCATCTAATTTTCCATTTATATAACGATATGTTTTACTAGTAGTATCTTCAAAATAACTTTCAGAATATTCAGCACCTGTTTCAAGCATATTATTTACAAGTTTTTCCATTAACTCTTTATTCATATTTATCACGTATAATCAGTCTTATAGAAATATTAATCTATTTTGATTGATCCCTTTCTATATATTTTTTTTATACATTTAGAAGTATAATAAATCTTGCACTGTGGATTTGTTTCTATTTTTTTACAGCCATTTTGCCGGACTGTTTTAAGGAGACTCAAACCACAGATTTTTAATTTTATTGTTAATTAGTTCTTTTATCGAACTATACTAATGTGTTCCTCTTTGAATATCTAATGCACTTTCAAACCATATTTCATTATAATTTATACATCCAGAAAAATATTTTTTACCATCATATGTAACATATCCATATTTAACATTATCTTTCATAAGTTTAAATAATTCATATTCATTTTTTATCTTTGTCATTTCACATCTCCTACTTAAAATTATAGCAAAAAAAATAGTTATTTAAAACTATTTTCTACTTAGTATTTGCCTGGCACACTCCTTATAGGTTAATTTTCCATCACTTATGTTATATATAATATCAGGACTTAATATTTCATTAAACTTTCTATTATGCGATATGCTTATTATAGTACCTTTAAATTCTATTACTGCACTATATATTAAATTCAATGCTTCCATATCTAAATGATTTGTAACTTCATCTAAAACAAGTACATTAACTTTATCAAGTGATAATTTAGCTAAATTAACTCTAGTTCTTTCACCTGGACTTAAAGAAGAATACTTTTTATTCCTATCTTCATAAGCAATATTAAATTTTGAAAGTATAGTAAATAATAATCCTTTGTTGATATCATCTTTATCATCAGTTAAATATTCGTAAATTGTTTTATTTGTATCACTTATTAAAGTATCTTGCGATATATAACCAAATTTTACTTCACTTCCTATACTTATATTACCACTTATTTTTTCTATATCTGATAGTAATGTTTTAATAAAAGTAGACTTACCAGCCCCATTTTTTCCTGATATACTTACCCTTAAACCAAATGGAATATTTAAATTAATGGGGTGTGTTTTAAATAAATCATAGCCACAAACTAAATCCTCTATAATAATATCTTTATTACCTTTTTCATTGCTAAAGTTTATATCAAAATTAATTTCTTCTTTTTCTTTAAAATCTGACGATCCAATTTTTTCTAATTCTCTATTTAATTTAGATATTTCACCTGATGTTTTTTTTGTTCTTTCTTTAGCAAAATTGCTTGCTATTTTATCATTATCTTTTTTCTTTTTTGAATTAGTTCCTTTATTTGACCATGCTTCTTTTTCTTTTATTCTATTTTTTAAATCTTGTTTCTTCTCTTTTAATTCATTAAACTCATTTAATTTTCTATTATATTCATCATCTTTATACTTTATATATTCATAATAAGGCATCTTATATTCTTTTAAATTACCATTTTCAAGTTCAAATATTTTACTTGATATATTATTTAAAAATTCCTCATCATGTGATACTATAATCATTTTTTTATCTAACCTTGATAAATAATTTTCTAAAAACTCTATAGCATCTATATCTAAATTATTAGTTGGCTCATCAAGTAACATTATATCTGGATTACTTAAAAGAAGTACTGCAAGTAATACCTTTATTTTTTCTCCACCTGATAATGTTTTAATTTTTTGATTTAAATCTAAACTAAAATCAAGACCTGATAATATCATATTTATATTATTTTCAAAATTATACCCATCTAGTTTTAAATATAAATCTAAAATACTACCATATTCTTCCATATTACTTTCATTTAAATTTGATTCCAAATTATTTAATTTTTCTTCTAAAATAGAAATATTAGTTTTTATTTTTATAAAGTCTATTATGCTTAAATCATAATCTTTTATATCTATTTCTTGATCCAGTAACTTTATAGTTTCATTATTTAAATTAATGCTACCTGAATCTTTTTCTAAGTATCCTGACAATATTTTAAGTAATGTAGATTTACCTGCACCATTATTCCCGACTAAACATACTTTATCACCATTATTAAGATTAAAACTAATATCATTTAATATTTGTTTTTCACAAAATGATTTATTTAACTTATTTACTATCAATTCTCTCACCACACTTTTTACATGTTTTATTTTTTTTCCACTTTATTATATTTGTTTCATATGTATACATATTAAACATCATTGTTTTTCCTATTAAATTATTTTCACTAAATTTTAAAAAGTAATTGATAATTTCATTAGAAACTATACTTGAAATAAAATTACATACTGCACCAAAAGATGGTGTAATTTTTACATTGTATAAAGGTTCATCATTACTTTCCTTTTCTATACATGATAAACAAGCTGTTTTATTTGGAACTACAAATGGTCCAATCATTGCTACATGTTCCGAAAAACCTGAAAATAAAACTGGTTTTTCTTCCTTTATGCATATATCGTTAATTACTCTTCTAATTATTCTAGCAGGTTTATCTATTGTACAAAGAACAAAGTCAGATACTCTTATTTCATTTTCTATATCCTGTTCATTATTAATTTTCTTATTTATAATTTCCACTTTAATATCCTCATTTATTTTTAGTAATCTATCCCTAATCGCATTCACTTTCAATTTTCCAATGTCAGATAAATCATATGATAACTGTCTTATAAGATTTGATTTTTCAACTATATCGTTATCTACAATGGTAAAATTTTTAAAACCCGATCTTGCCAGTAATTCAAGGGTAATTGAACCAATACCTCCAACACCTAAAATTAGTATCTTTTTATTTAATATTTCATTTGTCATATTTATGACTTTATCATTTAGCATATAAAAATATAATTTTTGCCTGTTATAATATTCATCACTTAATATTTTTTGTATATCCTCACTATTTGATATGAAATTTTCATCTACTAAATAATTTATAACATTTAATATATCTTCATTTGAATATTTAGTTTCTTTTGACAGTTTATTTACTAACATAGTCCTGTCTATTGGTTCTTTAATATATTCAAATAGTTTTAATAATATATCATCATCATATTCTATTTCCTTACCGGTTTCCTTAAAATTACCCATTCTAATTACTTTTTCTTTTTTATTTATATAAAATGGTTTAGAAGGATTAATAACTAACATATAATCATCTCCTCGTAATAAATATAATAAAAGTCCAAGTTGCCTAAACAACTGGACTCTTAATTACTAACAATTTTGATCAACATGACATGAAAATTTAGTTGATTTTATTTTTTTAACAGTAATTTTCATAATAAAATCCTCCTCATATTAATATTATTTTGAGATAATTATTATATGAATAAGTTAACGATGTGTTAATTAATTATCTATTTTAAAGTATACTACATGTAAACTTTAAAGTCAATAGATTCGATAAAACATGACAAAAAAAGAACTAATATTGGTTCGTTACTAATTAGTTTTTATTTTTACACTCACATTATTGTTTCATCATTTATATCAGTATTATTTTTATCTTCAATATTAAATTATTATAATCATCTGTCAAAAATGTATCTAAATTAATATAATCAATTATTTTACTTATTTCTTGTGCTAAATCAGAATTAAGAGCTATGCAATATTTTAACATTGTAAGTCATTCATTATCTCTTACGAATTCTTCTAACTTTTGCAGGTGATTTTTAAATTTATTTATTTTTTTCTATTTTTATAAAACTACTTGACATATTCCATCACCATTTTCTAGATAATTACCTAAAACTATTAATTTTTTCCCAATCTTAAAATACTTGGCTCATTATAAACACTTAATTGGTGCTGGGCTCTTGTACATACTACATAATATAGTCTTTTTTCATCCTCTTCATAATTAGTATTTGAGTCATTGTAAACAATTACACCATCAAATTCTAACCCCTTTGATAAATAAGATGGAATTATAATTAATTCACTATTTAAAGAATCAGTTGGAGAAGTTATTAATTGAATTTTTTCATTATTCATTTTTTTATATATTTTCTTTGCAGCATATACATCTTTCGTTATTATTGCAATACGTTTTATACCATTATCATGCATTAACCCTATATCTGAATTTATATTTTCTTTAATATCTTTATCTGTTGATTTTTTTATTTCTACAGGTATATTATTATTTTTCCTTACTGAACAAGCATTATCAATATCAAGAATTCTATTACTATATTCTATAATCTCCTCACTGGAACGATAAGTTTTAGATAATTCTAAATATTTACAATTAGTAAAAATATCGGCTAACATCTTAAGAGAATTATAAGAATAGTATGGATTTATAGTTTGGTTAATATCACCTAAAACTGTAAAAGAAGCATTTTTAAATATTGATTTTAATATTTCCATTTGAAACAAAGTATAATCCTGTACCTCATCAATTACAACTTGTCTTATTTCACTATAATTTGGGAAACCATTAATTTTAAAATAAATATATAATAAAGGGGTAATATCTTCATAGTTGATTTTTTCCTTTTTAAATTCACATTTATGTTGTTTAATAAATTCATCAGAATTAATAAATTCTAAATATAAGTCAAAAGAATTAAAACTTATATTACTTTTTTCTAATATAAGTTTTTTTACTTTATTAGAATATTTTTTTTGTGGCAAATGCAATCTTAGACAAATATCGTTTGATATATATTCAATTCTTTCCTTATATGGAAATTTTTTATACTTACTAGAAAACAATTCCTGTATTTCTTCTTTTGTTACTACTATATCTGATTGTTTTATGGAACTAAAATGAATTCTATTTTCATATTCATTTATAAATAAATTTATTTTATCCTTATATTCGTCAGACATCTTATACCTTATAACTTCTTTATCTATTCTATTAGTACCATATATTCTTTCTAAAAATTCACTATAGTTCTCTATGTTTTTACAAGGTTTTAAAAAAGAAGAAGTGAAATCACTAAAAGTAGTTTTTAAAACATTATGTTCACCTAATTCTGGAAGTACATCGGAAATATAATCTGAAAATACATCATTTGGAGATAATATTAGTACATTATTATAAGTTAATTTTATGTCTTTATATAACAAATACGCTATTCTATGGAGTGCAACCGATGTTTTACCACTTCCTGCTATTCCTTGAACTATCAAATATTTATCGCTATCATTTCTTATAATTAAATTTTGCTCTCTTTGTATAGTACTAACAATATTTTTCATTTTATCTGTTGATGCATTTGCTAATATCTCTTGTAAATATTCATCATCAATATTTATATTACTTTTAAAACACCTTAATAAATTACCATCAACTATTTTAAATTGCATTTTAGATAGAATCTCGCCAGTTATTTCTCCATCTGGACAATCATATTTTGCACGTCCAACTTCATAATTATAAAATAAACTTGATATAGGTGCTCTCCAATCAAATACATAAAATTCAAAACCATCCTGAATACTGCTTATACCTAAATATATTTTCATTTCTTCGTCATCATTATCTTCTTTGAATGTTATTTTTCCAAAATAAGGTGACTTTAATGCTTTCTCATATTTTGATAAACTTTCAATAGACATATTAGCTATATCAACAGAGTTATCTGTTTCTGAGAGTGCTATTGCTCTTTCTTCATCTGTATAATCAGATAAATTATCCCACATAAATCTTTTCATTTCATTTATGTAATTTTCTTTACCTTCTATAGATGATTTTAAACTTTTTATATTTTTTGTTAAAACTTTCTTTACCGTTTCTAAATATTTTTTTTCATTTTCTAATTCTTCTTTTGTAATGGTCATAATTATCTCACCTACTTTTCATTATTTCCTTTATAAGTTTTTTTAATTTTTCCTTATATTCTTCATTTTCATAATTCATTAAATAAAAATGCATACTTCCATTAATGTAACACCATTTAAATTTATCATAATCAAAATTATTTTTGCATTTATAACCCTCTAAAAAACAGGAAATATCATCTAAATTATCCATAAATTCTTGATTAGGCCTAAGAATACAGGACCATGCGATATCTTGTTCTTTAAATCCATATCCACTATATTCTAAATCAAGCACACCTGTTAGCTTTTTATCTTTAAATAAGACATTCGCATAATGAAAATCACCATGAATAAATGTGTTATTATTTTTTTCAAAATTACTTTCTTTAAGATAGTTAATCATATTATTAGAAAACTCATCAGAATTACTATAACCTTTAGGTATATCGTTTATTGGTCTTTGAAAAGCATAATCAAAATTTTTATTTTTTATACTATGTATTTGTGATAAACATTTACCATATTCTTTAAGGTATCTATCTTTATCATCTTTATTTTTTTTAAATATATCTGATAATCTATCTCCTAAAATTTTCTCTAAAACAATATAATTCTTACTGTTAGTACTACCAAATTCAATTACTTTTGGAAAAAGCTTAATATCCTTTAATAAATTTAAATGTTTGTACTCAGTTTCAAAATTTGCCATTTTACTTCTTTCAAACTTTATAAATACGTTTTGATCTTTATTATTTATAGTTGCAATAGCTTCTACAACATCATTACCTGCAGGAGGATAACTAATTATTTTTCTAAGTTTTATT
Source organism: Bacilli bacterium (assembly GCA_017938725.1). Taxonomy (GTDB): domain Bacteria; phylum Bacillota_I; class Bacilli_A; order RF39; family UBA660; genus CAG-433. Next base: position 20,581 of record JAGBAW010000035.1, read on the forward strand.
TTTCTATATTTTATAGAAAATAAATCAATAGTTAATTCTCTGTATTTCTCATATATCATAATTTCCTCCCATATCCATTTTTTTAGAAAATACAACTGCACTTGAATTATCTTTTCCACCATATATTTCATTATAATATTCATCTGGGTTCAAATTTAAATTATATGAATTTGTTGAAATTGCATTTTTTACTATAACTCTTGATATATCTGCGTGTGAATTATCTTCTACAATTTTATTAATAACATCATCAGATAAGCAATCAGTTACACCATCTGTAAAAAGAAATATATCGTCATAACTTAAATTATCTAAAATATTAAAATCTATTTTTAATCTTTTTGATTCACAACCTAATCTAGAAGTTATTAAATTATTTTTCTTATGAAACCGCATGTCATCTTTGTTAATAATCTCACCCTTTTCATACATATCCCAAACAATAGAATGATCTTTACTTAACTGGAAAAAATTATTATTATTTTTTATGTATATTCTTGAATCACCAATATTAATAAAAATAGTATTATTTTTTAAAATGATAGCAGTTGATAAAGTTGTACCACCACCATTACAATTATTTCTTATCATAATATCTATTTCATTTATCATTATTTTTAACTTATCAATAAAATTATTTAAATTATTATTACATTTTAAGTCATATAGAAACCACTTTGCTAAGTTTAAAAGAGCTATATTACTTGCTTTACCACCATTTGACAACCCACCCATTCCATCTGCTACAGCAATAATTTTAATATCATTATCTAATGGATTTTCTAACACTAATATAGAATCTTCTTGTCTATTTCTTTGTTTTCCAATGTCTGAGCATGCACAAATGTTTTTTAGATGATAATTTAATTGCTTTTTATAAAATTGTCTATTTAAAATAATGTCGTTATAACATGTCATCATAATTTAACCTTCAATTTAAAATATAAATGGTAAACATGACATATCAAATGTTCTACAGGATTTCTTATTATGTTTACACTTATATAAAGGACATCCTCCTAAGCAATCTGGTAACATCTTACAATTAATACACTCCTTATCAATAAATGCAGACATACAATTTTTATACCATTGAACTATATTATTTGAATTCAAATGTGGTTCCCCATCATCATCTAATTTTCCTATACAAGATTCTTCAAATCCTAAATCATTAATACATTTTCTTAATGTTAAATCAGGCATTAAATAAAAGAATTTTCTATCACCACAGGCTTCACAAGTTTGATAATAGTATTTTTCTTTTAGTACATTAAATCCAAGTTTATCACCTAATTCAAAATACTCTAATAATTTGCTTACACTATTAGTATTAGTTTCATTATATGCATGCGTATTATAAATTGCTCTTATTAATAAATGTATATGTTTTCTATTTTCCTTTTTTATTCGTTTTAGTGTATTACTAACTTTATCCACATCTGTATTATTTAAATTTATTCGAACAATAAACTTGAATTTTTCATATTTAATTGTTAGTGGTACTAACTCATTTATTTTAGTTATTAAAAGGTCAAAAGATGGCCTACCATCTTTAAATATTCGCATTTTATCGTGGTTTTCTTTATCAGAATCTATGGTTATTTGAAGTGAATATAAATTATGGGATAATAATCTATCTAATATATCCTTATTTAATAATGAACCATTTGTAACAATACTTGTAAAATACTCATAACCATTTCTTTTTGAATCTTCTTTTACCCAATCTAAAAATTCTAAACATTGTCCTATATAAAGTAAGGGTTCACCACCAAATAAACTTATTTGTACAAATTTGTGCATTTTAAAGTTTCTTTCTGCATACTTTTTTAAAACTAAAAAATATTTTCTAATCGCATTCTTACCACAATCAAAATCTTTTTCAAAACAGTATGGACAGTTAAAATTACATAGTAAAGATGGGACTAAAACAATATTAAAAAATTCTGTATCAAAATATTTTTGTTCATATATATATTTTATTTCAGAAAATTCATCTCTATCATCACTCACTACAAAACCTTGTTCAATTAAAATTTTCTTTTCTTTATCAGGTAATTTATTAAAACAATCTATATCCTTAAACATATCTGTATTAGAATCTTTTTCCAATATAATACTTGCTTTTGAAAAGGAATTATATATTAAAATTTTATCCTCATACTTTTTTTCTATATTATATTTGCTTATTTTCATACATATCTCCTAAATTTAAAACTAAAGAAGTGAATTTCACTTCTTTAGCAATTTCCATTACCTGTACATCCACAGGCATCTAAATTATTGCATACAATAATTTCTTTCCTTGTTGACATAGATTTTTTTATTGTGCTTAACGCACTACCGGTACTTGTATTTAGCTTAATTATCTTCATATAGATCCTCCTCATATTAATATTATTTTGAGATAATTATTATATGAATAAATTTACATGCTGTTAATTAATTATCTAATTCAAAGTATACTACAGGTAAACTTTAAAGTCAATACATTCGATAAAACATGACAAAAAAAGAACCGATTTGGTTCATAAGATTTATTTTTTAAAATTATTCCTGTTAAGATTTTAATTTTTTAGATAGTTAATTTAATACTGATAATGAATGTATATTTGAATAAAACTATTTTTTCATTATTCTAAGAGTATTTAAAATTGAAATAATTGTAACACCAACATCTGCGAATACTGCTTGCCACATATTTGCTACTCCAAATACACTTAAAATTAATATTAATAATTTTGTAGTTAGTGCAAATACTAAGTTCTGTTTTATTATCCTTTTTGTATATATTGATATATCTATTGCTTTAACAATCTTACTTATATCATCATCCATTATTACTATATCTGATGCTTCTATCGCACTAGATGATCCTATCATTCCCATGGATATACCTATATCTGATCTTTTTAGCGATGGTGCATCATTTATACCGTCTCCAATAAATGCAACTATATTATCTTCTTTAAGCAATTGCTCTAATTTATCATATTTTTCATTAGGAAGTAAATTTGAATATACATTATTTATACCCAATTTTTTTGATATAGAAAGCGCATTTTCCTTTTGGTCCCCTGTAAACATATAAAGTTCAATATTTTTATTTTTTAATCTGTTTATTGTTTCTATAACATTTTCCTTTATTCCGTCATTAATTATTATACTAGATACTATTTTTTCATCAATTGATAAATATATTTTCTTATTATCATTATCTAAACTTTCATCAAAGAAATTTGCATTACCTATTTTTATTTTATGTTTATCAAGTTCACACTTAATTCCAAGGCCTTCTACTTCTTTATAATTACTTACATTACCATTAATATTTTTATTCATATAATTAACTATTGATTTTGCAATCGGATGATTAGATAAACTTTCACATTTAGCATATACTTCCTTTATATACTCTTCATCATAGTTTTTATCTAATATTTCTAATTTTTCCACATTGAATGAACCATTTGTAAGGGTACCAGTTTTATCAAACACAATTTTATTAATACTTGATAATATATCTAAATAATTACTTCCCTTTACCAAAATACCATGCTTAGACGATACACCAATAGCGGTAAAATAACTAAGTGGAACTGAAATTGCTATTGCACATGGACATGATATTACTAGGAATGTTAATGATCTATAAATAGCTTCATTAATGCTAGTTATGTTAAATACTGAAAGTATTATAAAAGTAATTATACTAATAATAAGTACCGATGGAGTATAATATCTTGATGCCTTTGCAACAAAATTTTCTGTTTTAGATTTTTTATCACTTGCTTCTTCAATCAAAGAAAGAATTTTAGAAACAGTACTATCATTATATACTTTGCTTGCTTTTATTTTAATTACTTCACCAACATTAATACTACCTGATAAAATTGTATCATTTTCTTTAACAAATACACTTTCGGATTCACCTGTTAATGATGATAAATCAAGTTTGGTATTACCTTCTATTAAAATAGAATCAACAGGTATTTTTTCACCCTTTTTTACAAGTAAAATATCATTTATTCTTACATCTTCTACATCAATTTTATCAATATTACTTCCATCTACCCTATTTGCGTAATCCTGCGCAATATCCATTAAATCTTTAATTGAATTTCTTGATTTGTTAACTGCCTTTTCTTCTAATATTTTACCTATTTCATATAAGGTAATTACCATTAATCCTTCCATTCTTTCATTAATTAAATATGCTCCAACAGCTGATATTGTAATAAGGGCATTTTCATTAATTGTTTTAGATTTAATAAGTATTTTAATTGCATTTTTAAATGTTCTATAAAGTAAAATTATATATGATATTATAAGTAGTAATTCATTAATTAATTTGTTATCAAATTTTACTATAAAACTGATAATTGCAATAGCTACTCCAACTATAAGTCTAAATAAATTATAATTTTTTGTTTTTTTATTTTCATTTAAATCAAATATATTTACATCAGGCTCTATACTTTTTACTATATTAGATATATGTTCTTTTTTTATTTCTTCATCTGATGAAAAAGATAAAGTTAAATTTGAAAAATTAACTACTACATTTTTTAGGTTTTCTTCCTTTTTTAACCTCACCTCTATCTTATTCGCACAATTGGCGCAATCTAAATTATTTAGTTTATATTTATATTTCTTCAATATGTTCAAGTCCTTTCTCTAATATTTTCTCAACGTGATCATCGTCTAGCGAATAGTATACTACTTTACCCTCTTTTCTTGATTTAATAAGATTAGAGTCTTTTAAAAGTTTTAATTGATGTGATATTGCAGACTGTGTACATTTAGTTATATAAGCAATATCGTATACACATAGTTCACTTTCCTTAAGTGCACAAAATATCTTCATTCTAGTAGTATCTCCAAATAATTTAAAAACATCAGCAAGTTCAAATATTTTTTCATCGCTTATCATATTTTTACTCACTTTGTCTACTACATCTTTATTTATTATTATATCTTCCATAAAAACTCCTTTTCATATGAATGTTTACTCATATATATTATCATTGTTATAATATATTGTCAAGAACATATGAGTAATTTTTCATATATTTTTTCAAAAGAAAAAAACTCATTTCAGAGTTTTATTTTTTAATGGCGGAGACAGAGGGATTTGAACCCTCGCGGCAGTTACCCACCCTACACCCTTAGCAGGGGCGCCTCTTCAGCCTCTTGAGTATGTCTCCAGCTGCAATATAATTTTAACATTTAATAGTTATAAGGTCAATAATAAAATGAAAATTTTATTTAGGTAGGGATGTTATTTGATAATCAATATATCCTAAAAATTTGTTATTATTTGGTTTATAGCCTATTTTAGAAGCAAGTGCAATACTTTCTACATTACTCTCTTTTATTGAAAGAGTTATTTTTTTAACTATATTTAATAAATATAAAGTTATTAGTCTAAGCATTTTTGTCCCTATATTTTGCCCTCTATATTCTTCTAGTATTGCATAGTTAATATATAAATCATCTTCACAACCAACAAGTTCAATAGTACCAACAATTATATTATTATATCTTACAAAGTAAACATTATTAAACATTTCATTATTGTATAGATCATAATAAGAAATTAACTCATCAAAATCATTTAATATACCTATAATATATTTTTTTATTTTATTATCCTTATTTATTTTTTTAATTATTTCTTTATGTTCATTGTTTGTCTTATCTACTTTTTCAAGTAACATGTTATCTGATAAAATAATACTCATACCTCAATCCCCTAATTAATAGAAAAAAGACTTGCTGAAAGTCTTAATATTTATCATGGTGACCAGTACGGGATTCGAACCCGTGAATGCCGCCGTGAAAGGGCGGTGTGTTAAGCCACTTCACCAACTGGCCAAAATATAAAAGTGGTGGACCTAGATGGACTTGAACCATCGACCTCACGCTTATCAGGCGTGCACTCTAACCAGCTGAGCTATAGGTCCACGACTACTTAAGTTTATCATATTTTGATAAATTCTGCAACATATATTTCAATTTTTTTTACATTTGTGCATAATTATACTTAATATCACTTCTAAATCACATTCGTAAAGGAATCTATAAAATAACTCTAACATTAATTTTCACATATAATTTTATCATAATATATTATTCATTATGTCTACTAATATTCAAAATTATTCCAATTGATATCATTGTAATTAATAAACTAGATCCCCCATAACTAAGAAATGGTAAAGTTACACCCAAAACAATTTTTTTATTATAAAAAATAGCATGGTAACACTTCCATTATTATATTTTTATTTTAAGAAAACAAATATTTAAATTTTTTTTGAATCTTTTTCATCTAAGTTATAATTCATTATAAGATTAAAATATTTTTTTATTTCATCGTAGTATTCTTTTGTTTCTCCTACATCATGTCCAAAATTTTCATAATTTATATATCTAACATTCTCCTTAGTATTATCTCTTGCCCTTTTTTCAAATATTTCTTTTAACTCAGTATTTTTAAGAGAAAAATCAAAGTTATATCTAGTACTTAATGTATTTTTTTCTTCTTCTGAAAAACATGTCAAATATGCAACTGGATTATTTCTATCTTTTAAACCATTTTGAATTAAAATTGGCATATCAAGATTTTCAACATCTTCTATTCCTGTTGTTCCACCTACTGCAATAGCCTCAAACAATTCAGGATTACTATTTGCAAGTTTTAATGCAGCCTTTGAACCCGCACTAAATCCAGTTATAAATGCTTTTTGATTAGGCAATTGTAATCTATTTATGCAATCATTAATCATACATATTTCTTGTTCCACTAAATTTCTAAATTTTTCCATATCATTCATTGAAATATTTTTTGCATCATCACTCAAATCATATGCTTTATCAAAATTATTATTTCTTACATCATATGATAAAATATGCGTATCATATCCCCTAAATCTTGGAATCATAGGAATCATAACCGGACACCCTAATTCTTCTGATATTTTAAATATTTCTTTAACGTTATTATCAAATATATATTCACTCTTCAAACTGAAAACTCCAGATTCAAAATCATTTGATGATTTTCCAGAATTAACAGTACTTACAATTAATCTTGAATTTGATGAAATATTTTTAGGAATATATAATGCATACTCAAAATTAAAACCTTCACCTTTATAAAAATTGATTTGTTCTCTAATTATCTTTTCTTCAGATTCCTTTTTAATAATTACTTTTTGTAGCAAATTATTTAATTCATCATACGAATTTACTTTAAAATTATCTTGATACATACTATTTTTATCTTTACTATTCTCACATTTATAAATTAATTCTATTAACTTATCAATATATTTTTTTTGATTTGGATAATCATTTTTATAAAACTCTAAATTACTTACAATTTGATTGATATCCATATCTAACACCTCACTTCATATATTTCTTAATTAGAATCTTCTATACTAACTTTTTTATTATATATATTACCTTCTATACTAATTATACCACATTATCTCTGATATCTTGAAATATTTAATATTATCCCCATACTTGTAAGTGTTATAAGTAAACTACTACCCCCATAACTAAGAAATGGTAAAGTTACACCAGTAATAGGAACAAGTCCTACTACTACAGAAAGATTTAATATTGTTTGAAATGCAAGTTGAAATGTTATTCCAAATGCTAAATATTTTCCAAATAAATTATCGCATTTTATGGCTATTTTTATACACCTATAAAATATAGTTATAAATAATACTGATACAATAATTATACCAAGTATACCAAGTTCTTCACTTATTATTGAAAATATAAAGTCTGTTTGCGGTTCTGGAAGATAGAAATGTTTTTGTACTGAATTAAAAAGTCCCATTCCAAGAAGTCCTCCTGGTCCAATCGCATAAAGAGATTGAATGGATTGAAATCCAGCACCGAGTGGATCAGTCCATGGATTAATAAATGATACTATTCTTTTTATTCTATATGGTGCCGCTATTATAAGTCCTGCAAGACCAAGTATACCAACTACCCCTATTTTTATAAAAAACCTCATATTTACACCAGATATAAATAAAAGTCCTACTACACTAACAAGTATAATTGCTCCTGTACCAAGATCTGGTTGAAGCATTATAAGTAAAAATGCAAGTAGAGTAATAAATAATATTGGAAATACACCCTTTACAATTTTTTTTACTTCTTTTGGATTATTACTTAGATATTTAGATGTAAATATTATAATCCCAAGTTTCATAAATTCTGAGGGTTGCACACCAAGTCCACCAACACCAAACCAACTTCTAGATCCATTTCTAATAGTACCTATACCTGGAATTAATACTAAAATTAAAAGAAGAAAGCATATTCCTAGTATAAGATTTGCTTTCTTTAAATAGTTCTTATAATCTACTTTTGATATTACGATTAATAGTATAGTTCCAATTATTACAAATAACGATTGCATTTTTAAGTATCTAAACTCATCTGAAAATTTATATTCAGCCCATATAGATGATGCGGAATATATCATTAACACACCAAATATAGATATTAATAAAACTGATATAAAAAGTTTATAATCAAATTTCTTCATTAGTACCACACACCATATACAAGAGCACCTGTTCCAAGAATAAATCCTACTACATAGAATAATCTTACTATATCAGTTTCACTCCATCCCCACTTTTCAAAAGAATGATGTATTGGTGTCATCGGAAATATTTTCTTACCCCTTAGTTTAACAGATGCAACTTGAAGTATTACACTTAATGTTTCTACTACAAATACTCCTCCAACTAATATTAAAGACATTTCTCTATGAGTTAATATTGCAAGAGTAGCGAGTACTGCTCCAAGAGCTAACGATCCGGTATCACCCATAAACACTTTAGCTGGGTGCCCATTATATACTAAAAATCCAAGTAATCCCCCAACTAATATAAAACAAAATATTGCAACATCATCATATCCTGCAAGCCATCCCGAATTCCAAGCTATCATACCATAAACTAATATGGCAATTGCTGAAAGACCTGCTGCAAGACCATCAAGGCCATCAGTTAAATTAACTGCATTACTTGTACCAACAAGCATAAATAATATGAAAAATCCATACATAAACCCTAAATTAATTTCTAGATTAAGGGCATATATTTCTATTACTGGATTTGAACCATTTCTAATATAAACATAAAAGAATAATATTGCAATAACAACTTGTGCTAAAAACTTTTGAAGTCTTGTAAGTCCTTTCTCATTACATTTATATTTTACCTTTAAAAAATCATCAACAAAACCTATTAATCCATATCCAAAAAATACAAATAATATTATAAGTAAATTACTAGATATTTTTAACTTATCTGTAAAATATAGAAAAAATATTGTAAATATCGTAGATAAAGTAAATATAAGTCCCCCCATTGTAGGTGTACCACTTTTACCTTCATGTGCTTTTACAAATTTACTTGTCCTTTGTCCTACCTTTAATTTTTTTAGCCATGGTATTAATATTAAGCCTAATAATACAGAGGCTATAAACCCAATCATTAATGCTAATATTGATTTAGCTAGTATATACATACTTTCACATCCTTATTCACAAGATTTATTATAACATAATTATAATAATTTTTTTATTAATTATAATCGTTTTTTACTAAAATTTACATTTAATTATTTATCTCCAAGTAGTATTCTTATCCTACTTCCTTCTAATACCCTTTCTCCGGCACTAGGTGATTGGAATAAAATATAATCACCGCTTCCTGTATATTGCACTTCAAAACCTTGTAAACTGCCCTTTACATCAGATAATTTTTGATTTACAACATTTGGAATAGTTACATACTTTTTCTCCCAAAATTGATAATTTTTTTCACTAGCTCCGTCACTTTTTTCAATATTAAGTGCAGTTATACAATCTTCAAGTATTGCTTTTGCAATGGGAGCTGCAACTGTTCCACCATATTGTACTACCCCTTTTGGATTATCTATTGCAACATAAACCACTACCTTAGGATTATCAGCGGGTAAAAATCCAATAAAAGATAAAATATAATTTCCTGACATATAAGCACCATCTTTAACTTTTTGTGCTGTACCTGTCTTTCCACCAACTCTATATCCATCAATAAAGGCATTTCTCCCTGTACCATTTGTAACAACACTTTCAAGTGCCATTGCAACCTTCTGACTAGTTTGTTTAGATATAACTTCCCTAACTTCTTGTTTTTTATTTTCAACTATTGATACATTTGTCTCAGGTTCTGTTATACTTTTTACAATATATGGCTTATATAATGTTCCACCATTAATGGCCGCAGATACGGCTGTTATCTGTTGTATTGGCGTTACTGATACCCCTTGACCAAATGCAGTCGTTGCAAGTTCTACTTCACCAACTCTATCTAGATTAAATATTATCCCTGTTGCTTCACCATTTAAATCAATACCTGTTTTCTTACCAAATCCAAACTTATCTATATAACCAAATAACTTTTCTTTACCAAGTCTTTGACCAAGTGCAACAAATCCTGGGTTCGTTCTGGTGAATACGGCAACATTTTGAATCATCATTTTCCTTGATATCATTGATGTTCCCAATACCAACATTTATGTTCTCGTATAGACCAGAACGAATATTCTGGTCAATACAGGAACATTTTTGATTAAAAGAAATTTCATCACTTTGTAATGAATTCACATCTACTTTTACAGTAGGTTTTTCTTTCTTTTCATATAAGTCTAATTCTCTATCAATTATGTCTGTATTAAAGTTGAAATATACTACCATTCTTACATGTTTTCTATTATTATTTACTTTAGTTATTTCAATTCTATCAATTAATAATTTAA
>JAGBAW010000006.1 GCA_017938725.1 Bacilli bacterium
ATTCTTCGATAACTTTTTTCTTAAATTCGTTAGTATATTTATTATTTTTTCCCATAAAAATAACATCTCCTTTCTTTGAGATGTTATTTTACATTAAACTAGTCTTTTTTTAAAGTGTCCAAAAAGGGGTTCACTTCATTTATACTAGTTTCTATAATTAATTTATTTTTTTAAGACTAAAGATTTATTTTTTACCATCAAGAAATCAAAGGTATTAGTATACATATTTGATACAAGTGTTTCATAAGAATATGTTGTATCAATTTGGCTATCTCCAGTCTTATTAGGATTTGCTACATAAAATTCATTATTGAGATTATTAACACTAGTAACGGCAATATAATGCCCATAATTAGAAAATGTTCTAGGGTGTTCTATCTTTCCTTTAGGACCAACTAATATTAGAGCCATATAATCGTGCTTAATCATCTCAATAATTTGTTCCTTTTTTAATTCAGGATGTTCATAACTATATTTTACTAATTGATATTCAAGATTAAAACCTTTAGTTCTAATTAACTCTTGAAGTAAATATAAAAAACCTAATGTGGACATTCCCAATCTACCATTTTCTTTATTTGTATAAAAATCTATTGGGTTTCCATACTCATCTAATAGCATTAGTTTTGCAACACTCACTGGATCTAAATCATAACCAATACTTGATAAAATGGTAGCCATTGAAGAAGGACCACATCCAAAGTCCTGCAATTCCCAATTAGGAATTCCATCTTGTCCTTCTATATCGCTATACATATATTGTTTATATCGTATTGTATACTTTCTACCAAATTCATTGGGTAAAATAATATCATATTTTTCATTTATTGTATTCATCTTCTATCTCTCCTTACTTTTTCTAGTTTCATAGAGTAATCGTAAGTTTCATAAATAGATTTTTCCATTGAATCGATAAATGACTTTAATAAATAATAATTTTCTAATTTTAATGTTCTTATTCTTCTTTTTATCTCGATTTGAAAAGAATTAGTAATCAAAGCACATTGCCTTGTTACTTGCCCACCTAAATATTCAGTACCATTATCAATAGTTAAATCATAACAATTAAAATTATTTTCAAATATTTTAACAACCTGTGTTTCACAAGTATTATAATCATCATGCCATAAACTACAATCATATTTTTTACTATTAACACAGCCATGAATATCAATCATTAAAAATATATTATATTCTTGAATAAATTTTTTTAGAGTTCTTAAATACTCATTTTCTATTTCTAATAATGTTGTTCCTAAAGGAAAATTAGGATCATCATTATCATTGAAAACTCTAACAAAATAAGAACAATCACACTTTTCGGCTAAATAAATTGCAAGTGCACCTGTCAAATAATCACTTGGTTTAACTTGCGATTCTCTACATTGTTTTACTGCATGTGGTGCAGATAACAAAATTGGTATTTTACCAGTCTTAAATATATAATTTTTATTGTCAACTTTCAGACCATTTTTATTATTCACTAAAAATTGATAATTTAGATTTTGTAATTCACTAATAATTGTATTTGCATTAATCACTCCTTATCTTTTATTTTATAATTAATGCATTAATACAATCGAATTTTAAATTATGATAAAGTAAAACTATACACTTTCTCATAATAATCACCCCAATTATCTATAAGGAATATTGCATAAAAATACTATAATATCCCTTGACTAGTTGTTTATTATACAGTTATTTTTATAAAAGTCAAATTGATCTAATCAATTTCACACGTTCATTGATTATGTCAATGTACAAGTGTGTTTTTTAAATTGACATAATTCAATTTAGAAAGTGTTATTTATCATAACATGATTTTAAACAAATTAAAACTCGAACCGCTATAAAAATTTAAAAGTTCGAGTTTCCTATCAATTTGGTGCGAGTGTCGTAGATATCTACAACTTTTTGCACAAGTACGAACGAAATAAATATCACTCACTAATAAAAATATAACACATTTTTTAATATATTTGAATAGTTTTAAATAAAAAAACAAAAAAGTATAATATAATAACTCTCGCATTGGGGGAATTTAGTCATGGCAAACTTAAGAATTGGTTATTTATTTAAGAAGAAATATGTAGCATATGAAAATAAAAAATATGAAATATTTGAATTCGTTGATTATGTTGCTGGTATTGGTTTTACTAATACAGAAAATAATGATAGATGCAATGTATTAAGTGGAAATTACAATGGAACATACGCAAGTTTTATAAACGAAAATATGAATGAAGAAGAATATGTTTTTTTAGCAGACAGTTTAGATCATGCTTTAAAGGTTAATGATAATCATGTAGACTTTGTTTCAATTAGAAAAAAACGTTTATCATCGACTGGTAAGTATTATTTAAGAGGCGATAGCGGTACTGATTTAACAAGATTGGTAAATCAAGATTTAATAAATTATTTACAAAAAGGCGATAAAAAAGAACAATCAGATTTTGATGAAGATGAATTCAAAAAAACAAGTGATATTTCATCTATGTATTCATCAATAAAGAAGACAATTATTTCTCAAGATGAACAAATAATGCAAATATTAACTGCATTATTTAAAAATCAAAAAGTTGTTAATTCTGATTTAGATATGGACTTAATTGCAAAACTAAAAGAAAATATTTTAATTTATGGTTCTACAGGAACTGGAAAAACCGAAATTTTAAAAAGAATATCTAAACTTTATAATATACCTATAGTTATTGAAGATGCAACTGCTCTTTCTGAAACTGGTTATCAAGGTAGAAAAATAACTGATATGCTTGAAGATTTATGTCATGCCGCAGATAATAATATAGAACTTGCTGAAAAGGGAATCTTGGTTATTGATGAATTTGATAAACTTGCTGAAAAATCCGGAGATAGTCAATCACACGTTTCTAGATTAGGAGTTCAAAGATCGCTATTAAAATTACTTGACGGAACATTATTCTATTTTGAAGATAAAAAGTTCGATACATCAAAATTAACAGTTGTGGGATTAGGCGCTTTTACCGGAATTACTGAAGGTGATGATTATAAGCAACTTACAGCAGATGATTTTATGAAATATGGAATTATGCGAGAATTAATTGGAAGATTTTCAAAAACGATCGCTATGAATCCATTATCAAAAGAAGATATAATAAAAATATTAAAAGAATCTGATTTTAGTCCATTAAATACATATAAAAAACTATTTGATATGTTAGAAGTAAATTTTGATTTTAGTGATGAATTTATTGAATATATAGCTGAACTAGCCATAGCAAAACAAAGTGGTGCTAGGAGTTTAAAAACTGTATTTGATGATTGTATTAGTAGTGCTTTATTTAGAATTTTTGCTGGAGAATATTCAAGCATTTCATTAGTAAAACCTGATGATGAGAATAATAAACCTTACGTTTTAACCAAAACAAAAGAAAGAAAACATGGTTTCTTTGGAAGAAAATAAAAGACAATTACAGACTCATATATCGTAATCGTCTTTTTCTTTTTCATCACTATGTTCCTTTGAATAAATATAATCTTCTCTTATATCTTCTATTGTTTCATCACTAAATATTCCATGTTCGCATTTTATTCTTCTTCATAGAGTAGTTCCTTTTTTACAGGTTTAACACCGATTTCAATAGGAACAGGTTCTTTCATATAGATAACACTATCATTACTCTCATCAGATATATAATCAAATGCTGAATTAACATCTTCCATTTGAAATTCATCATTTTCTCTAATGTAGATAATTCCATATCTATATTCTTTCATTTTTATATCAGGATCTATCTTACAATAATCTTCTAAAGGGAATACTCTAACTATAGCACGACTATCGTGTATAAAGTTGAAATAGAATATTCTATCTTCTACATAATAAGTTGCTTCTTCAAAACCTACATTATAGTATTGTCTTAATCTCATTATGTGTTTTCCAACTTCCTCTTCAGGAAGATAATTACTAAATCTTAAGTGGCCTACTAAATTACCAAATAATGCAGGACTTTTAACATCAATATAACCAGCATCAAATAATTCATTACAAGGTTTACAAATTGACTCCCTAAAATTAACATTATCTACATAGATATAATCATTCATCATACCTAGTTTTATATCATCAACATAATTCATAATTAGGTTTGCTTTTTCTTCTCTTGTATAATCTTTCCAAGTTTTAGTTTTTTCTTTGTATTCTTTTTCTAACTTAACTTTATTGATAAAATCAATATCTCTTTTTAGAAGAATGTCTTGTGGAGTAAAGTTTAGTTCATCACTAGTTTCAGCATCATTTAACTCACTCTTCAATTTACTAATAGCATCTTCAACTATTTTCTTTTCAACATTATATTCTTTTAAATCAAATGCACCAGAAATATATGCTTTTCTAATTCTTTCTAATCTATCATTTTGCTTTTTAATCTCTTTTTCTAGTTCTTCTTTAGGCTCATCGAATTTTTGTTTAATCATTGGTAGAAAGAATTGATTAACAACACCATCATACTCAACTAACTCATCAATAAAATTATTAAAATATTCTTCAATAGTCTTTTTCTTTAATTGTTATCTTACAATCATTACAATAATAGTAATAATAAGTATTACCATTTTTCTTGGTAGTTGCTTTACCACCTAAAATACGATTACATTTAGGACAACATAATTTTTGTAAGAATAGATAAGTTAAAGTTCTTTGATAACTTCTTGAATTTCTTTTCTTTTGCACTTGGCATTCTTCCCATTTATCTTTATCAATAATAGGTTCGACTACATTAGAGTAGTATGTTGGCTGTTTTGTTCTTTTGCCATGCACAAAATCGCCTTTATAAATTTCATTTTCAAGTATTGCTAGAATAGTAGAATCTCGCCAATTAGTTTTACCTAGTACTTTTTCACTATTTAAAAGATTACTTATTTTTTGATAAGAATAACCATTATAATACAAATCAAATATTCTTATAACAACATCTTTAGTAGAGTAATCAATAACTAATCTCTTATCTTCGTGTTTATACCCTAAAGGTGCTTGATTTGGTATGTGTCCTTGCTTAATCGCTCCTGCTAAACCTATTTTAGTTCTTTCACTTGTTCTTTCTATTTCATTTTGAGAAACTGACATAAGTAAACGTGATACCATTTTCCCATTAGCATTAGTAGTATTAATTTCATCATTAGCACAATCTAGATAAGCACCATTTTCATCTAAAAATGTCATTAACTTTTCCCAATCAAATATACTTCTAGTTATTCTATCTAATTTTAAGGCTACTATGGTATTTATTTTCTTATTTTTGATATCTTCCTTTAATTTTTCAAATTCAGATCTATAATTACCTGTTTTAGCACTTATACCAGCATCAGTATAATAATCTACAATAGTATAACCTTTAAATTTACAAAATATCTCTAATCTTTCTTTTTGTTCTGGTAAGCTAAAACCTTCCCGAGCCTGATCTTCAGTGCTGACTCTCATATATAGTCCACATAATTTCTTTTCCTCCATTAAATCACTCTCCCTAATCCAAAGAAAAAGATGTCAAAAGTATTAAAGTGCTTAATACTACTGACACCTCTTAAAGTCTAAATAAATATAAAATATCTCTTTTATCATCTATTTAACCCCCCTTAAATAGACATAAATTCTCTTGATGAATATTCTATCACTTTTTAAAAAAATGTCAATTCTTGTCAAATTAAATACCTTTCAAATAATCTTCTAACTGTGACAATTTAATCTTTTGAGAAAAATTTTTAATATAAATCTCATTGGAATAATTAAAAGCAAGAAATGTTATGCCTTTAATGATTATCTTATGTGGCTCTACATATGAAAGATTAGTTTTATCTACTTTATGAATATAACCATTTATAAAAGTAGGAGTAGCATGTGAAAACTTACAGATAAACTCTAATCTTTGTTTTAAAGATTCATCAAATGTAATTTCTTGCTTAATAATATTAATCATAAATACCATCCTTTCCTCGTAGGATGATTTTTCATAAAACGAAAAAATCAACCCAATTTGAGTTGATTTTTATATTTAAAGTTCGAATAGTTCGAACAGATTCGTCACTGGTGCCCGAAATAGAGAAGTGCAATAACTTTTATAATTTGAATTGTTTTAATGTAAAATCATCTATTTAAATACATAATTTTTTTGGGATTTTTATATTTAAAATTGCTATCATACTGTAGTT
This sequence comes from Bacilli bacterium, assembly GCA_017938725.1. Lineage (GTDB taxonomy): Bacteria > Bacillota_I > Bacilli_A > RF39 > UBA660 > CAG-433. The sequence goes on from JAGBAW010000006.1 coordinate 6,187, forward strand.
TTTTTATTCTTTCGATAGTTTTATATTTTTCATCATAGATACTGTCAATATCTCTTGTAATATAAGTGCTACCATATCTTTGTTTTAATCTCTGATAACCCACTTGTAAAAGTTCTAAATATTTTTGGCTTAAAATTGATTGTTGATATTTTAAAACCAAGGGTTCCAGTTTTTTATTATAACTTTTTATGTCAATTAAAAATATTTGAGCTAATAATTGCATCGTTTCCTTAAAACCTAAATTTTCATATTCTTCTATGTAAGAAATAGTGTTGAAACCAAGTCCACATCCAAAACAATATAATAGATTTTTTAAATCAGTTACCCTCATAGATGGTGTATTTTCGTAATGAAATTGACATAAAAACATATAATTGTTATCACCATATAATTTTATTTTATCATGTTTATTATTAGCTAAGACTAAAGGAAGTAAAGAACAGTTTTGCAAAAAATAATCACATGTTTCTTCACTATATTTATGGATAATGCCACTACGATAAATTTTAGAAATAAGATTATCAATTTGTTCATATAAATGATACCAAGATTCATCTTCAGCAACTAATTCTTCATCAAGTGAATTTTTCAAATTAACTAACAAGTAAAAATCCTCACCTGTTAAACCAATATTATAACCTTTATTCTCAATATCTGAAAAAAACTTGGTTGCTTTTATTAAATCCATAGAATCACCTACTTAATTTGCTATTTATATTAAAAATCTATATTGATGAAGTCAATATACAAGTGTGTTTTCTAAATTGACATTAATCAGTTTAGAAGACAATAGTATTTTACCATAAATTAAGGCATTATAAAACTCGAATATTTATAATTTAGTAGAGTTCGAGTTTCCTATCAATCTGGTGCCTTCTACAGGAATCGAACCTGTGATTGAGCCTTACCATGGCTCCGTTATACCACTTAACTAAAAAGGCATGGTGTCCTCAGGCAGATTTGAACTGCCGACCTATCGCTTAGGAGGCGATTGCTCTATCCAACTGAGCTATGAAGACATTACACTATGTATTATAACAAATTTTTTTTACAAAATAAATACAAAATGTTATAATTGTTGTAGGTAAGGAGGATAAAGAATGGAAAAGAAAAAATTAGATAAAAAGGTAATTATTGAAAATGGAGGTAAAACGATTAAAGAATTTAAGGATTTTATCTCAAAAGGAAATGTTGTGGACCTAGCAGTAGGTGTAATTATAGGCTCTGCATTTGGTAAAATAGTAACGTCTATAGTTAATGATATATTAATGCCAATAATTGGAGCTATAATAGGTGGTCATGATTTTTCTAATCTAAGTATTAGAATAGGTGATGCGACAATAAGGTATGGTGCATTTATTCAAAATGTTATTGATTTCTTCATAGTGGCATTATGTATTTTCATATTTGTGAAGATAATAAGCAAATTTAATAAAAAGGAAGAAGTAAAAGAAGAAATTAAAAAAGATGAACAAATTATCTTACTTGAGGAAATTAGAGATTTATTAAAAAAACAAAATAAAAAATAAAATAATTTAAACCATTAAATTAATTATTTGCCTATACATTATATGGAAATCTTGTAATGATTTATGTCCAAGTAAACCTAGTTATATAAACTAGGTTTTAAATTGACAATTTATAAACTATATATTGAGTACAACATTAGGATTTGCTTTAACTAACTATAGTTATAAAGTATATGGTTATAATAAACAATTAACAAAGTTCATGGTTATGAATAAAATAAGTTAGAGGTATTAAAATGTTTTTTAGTAAATACTGGTTAGATATAATCTTACCATTTATTTTATTACTTGCATTCTTTTTTGTAGTAGCATACTTAAAAAATAAAGGTATTAGAAAATAATACTTTTATTTTTTGACATTTGTGCTAGTAAATGGTAGAATATCGCCCTAAAGAGGGGGATTTTATGCCAGAAATAACTAATAGATATATAAAAGGTTCAGATTTAAATAAAATGAGCGTAATAAAAATAGATTCGAAAACAAGGAAACCAAAAATATGGTTAGATAATAATGGGATTTTTTACAAAAAAGAAGATACCAACGTTGTATTAAGAAAAAAAGAATATTTTGAGTATTTTAGTGAATTAGATGAACTTAAAGCTTGTGAATTTCCAAGAGAATTATTATATGTTGATAACTCACTTTTTGGTTATACTGATTTTGAAATTAAGGGATATAAACCTATGGATAAAAGATTAGAGAAGTTTAGACTTAGTTTGGATGGAAAGAAATTACTTAATTATAAGGTTATAAAGTTAGTTACTTGTTTACATAAAAATGGAATTGTACATAATGATTTACATCCTGGGAATTTACTTACTGATAAAGAAAATATAGGACTTATTGATTTTGTACGAACTATAATAAAGGAACTAGATGGCGATAGAGTATTTAATCAAAGATTAAAATTTGAGATGTATTATTTAAATTTATTAGTATTATCTATATTGCTTGATTATAATTTACTTTATATGTCAAACCTAAAATATGGTGAGTTAATTGCTGGACTTAAAATACCTAGTGAATATAAAGATTATTTGACTAAAGTTATGAACTATGATGATTCAGTAATGGGAATTTACCCAGATGAGTATATTAAATATTTAGGCAAAAAGACACTTAATAGTGGTAAACAGTTAATAAATTCTTTAAACAAGTAAAAAAATTTGTTATAATATACTTGGAAGGTAGGAAAAAATGATAAAGAAGGTATATAGAATATCGATTGTTTCATCAATATTATTGTTATTATTTGGATTATTACTTGTTTTTAATGCAGAAGGATTTATTAAATCAATATCTGCAATAATCGGAGTAATATTATTATTAATTGGAATATTTCCTGTAGTAGATTATTTTAGATATAGAAAAGAAGGTGTACTTGCAGGTATAGGACTTATATCTGGAATATTTTCTATAGTATGTGGACTTATGTTTTTATTAAATGAAAATATGCTTATGATACTTGTACCAGTATTTATTGGAGTATGGATGATTATAAATGGTATAAATAGATTTCAAATTGCATTTGAGATAAAGGATAATAATGTAAATAGCTGGGTAATTACATTTATATTTTCTATATTAATAATAATTGGAGGGGCATATTTTATTATAAATCCTATAAGTGGTGCGACTTTTGTTACACAAACTTTAGGAATAATAATATGTATTTATGCGGTTCTTGATATTATTGATTGTATATTAATAAGAGTTAAATTTAAACGAGTTACAGAAGAAATTAAACAAATAGATAAAGTAATTGATGAGCAGTAGGAGATAAATATGAAAGTAATAACAATTAAACAACCTTGGGCAACTTTAATTGCAGAGGGCTATAAAGAATATGAGTTTAGAACATGGAAAACTAAATATAGAGGACAAATATTAATTCATGCAGGAAAAGGAATAGATAAAAAAGCAATGGATAGATTTAAACATCTAAATTTAGAATATCCTATAGGTAAAATAATTGCAAAGGCAACTATTACGGATTGCATTAAAGTTACTAATGAGTTTAGAAAAGTATTAAAAACTAAAAATTTACTAGTTTATAAAAACGCAATCAACAATGAAGATTGGGATGGTTATGGATTTAAACTTGAAAATGTGGAAAAAATTGATCCTATTGAAGTAAATGGGAAATTAAGTTTATGGGAATATGATTATAAAAATAATTAGCACTCTCTATTGACAAGTGCTAAAATAATGATATAATTGAAGTATGCAGTAAAAAAGCATGCTTTTTTATATGTAATATTAAGGAGGGGATATTATGAATGGACAAAATCCATATGAAGAAAATTTACAAAATCCACTTGAAAAATATGGTAGGGATATAGTAGAAGCAGTAAAAGATGGAAAAATTGATCCAGTAATTGGTCGTGATGAAGAGGTAAGAAGTATTACTAGAATTTTATCTAGAAAAACCAAAAATAATCCAGTTTTAATTGGTGAACCTGGTGTAGGTAAAACTGCAATTGTGGAAGGTTTAGCATGGAGGATAGTAAAAGGTGATGTACCTAACAGTTTAAAGGATAAAAAAATATGGGAACTAGATATGGGTGCATTAATCGCAGGAGCTAAATATAGAGGTGAATTTGAGGAAAGATTAAAAGCAGTTTTAAAAGAGATAAAAGAATCAAATGGAGAAATAATTTTATTCATTGATGAAATTCATATGATAGTTGGCGCAGGTGCATTAGAAGGCGCAATGGATGCTGGAAATATGCTTAAACCTATGCTTGCAAGAGGCGAAATACTTTGTATAGGTGCAACAACACTTAATGAGTATAGGAAATATATTGAAAAAGATGGTGCACTCGAAAGACGTTTCCAAAAAGTAATTGTAAGTGAACCTACAGTAATTGATACTATAACTATTCTTCGTGGTTTAAAAGAGAGATTCGAAGTTCATCATGGTGTAACTATAAAGGATAGAGCGTTAGTATCTGCAGCAACTTTATCAAATAGGTACATAACAGATAGATATCTTCCAGATAAAGCAATTGACCTTATAGATGAAGCATGTGCAACTATAAAAGTACAAATGGATTCAGTACCTACTGAACTTGATACTTTAACAAGAAAAATAATGAGACTTGAGATAGAAAAAGAAGCACTAAAAAAAGAGAAAGATGATATAAGTAAAAAAAGGGTAGAAGAAATAAATGATAATTTATCAAAATTAAAAATAGATGAAAAAAATCTTAGAAACGATTGGGAAGAAGAAAAAAATATAAATGATAAAATAAAGAATAAAAAGGAAGAAATTGCAAATGCTAATTTTAAATTAGAACAAGCAGAAAATACTTATGATTTAGAAAGTGCTGCTAAACTTAGACATGGAACTATTCCAAAATTAGAAAAAGAATTGGAAGAATTAAATAACAAGGCTAAAAATGAAATATTATCTGATACAGTAGATGAAGAGGATATTGCTAAGATAATATCCAATTGGACTAAAATTCCTATTAGTAAATTAGTAGGGGGTGAAAGAGAAAAAATACTTCACTTAGAAGAAAATATGAAAAAGATAGTAAAAGGGCAAGATGATGCATTAAAATTAGTAAGTGAAGCAATTATTAGATCTCGTGCAGGTATAAAAGATCCAAATAGGCCAATAGGTTCATTTATATTTCTAGGTCCAACAGGAGTAGGTAAAACGGAAGTAGCTAAAACTTTAGCTTCAGAATTATTTGATGATGAAAGACATATTGTTAGAATTGATATGAGTGAATATATGGAGTCTCATTCTGTATCTAGACTCGTTGGAGCTCCTCCAGGATATGTAGGATATGATGAAGGAGGACAATTAACTGAAGCAGTAAGAAGAAATCCATATAGTATAGTTTTGTTTGATGAAATAGAAAAGGCACATAAAGATGTATTTAATATACTTCTTCAAATACTTGATGATGGTAGAATAACTGATTCACAAGGTAGAACAGTTGATTTTAAAAATACAATTATAATTATGACATCAAATTTAGGTAGCGAATATATACTTGAAAATATGGAAAATAAAGATGAACTTGTAATGAGTGAATTAAGACATACTTTTAAACCAGAATTTATAAATCGTATTGATGAAATAATTATATTTAAATCATTAGATAAAAAGGTAGTTTATGAAATACTTGATAAAATAATTAGTAATATAGAAAAAAGACTAGAAGATAAACATATTACATTAAAGTTAACTGATAATGCTAAAGAATTTATAATAAATAATTCATATGATGAAAAATACGGAGCAAGACCTATTAAAAGATTTGTATCAAGGAATCTAGAAACATTACTTGCAAATGCTATTATAATGGATAAAGTTAAATTTGGAGAAGAAGTAATCATTGATATAAAAGATAATTCACTTGTAATAACTAATGAGTAAAATCATTAGTTTTTTAGTAATATTTAAAAAGAATATATATATTTTATTGTTCTATGATATAATAAAAATGGATTTTAGATTGATATTAAAAGAGAAATAGAAAATTACGAAACAGAAAAAATATATATTGTAAAACCTAGTATTGTTATAAGTGATGAAAATTATATAATTTCATTAAAATCATAGTAAAATTATGAAAGATTAAAAAATTTATACGAGTATATCTGGTTAAGTGTGAAAAAAGATGAAAATCTAAAAATTAGAAAACTAGAAAATATATATAATGATTTTTTTACAAAAAAATTTAAATGTTAATTTTAATTTGGTATAACTTTTGTATAACCTTTTTTAAGATAGTTAATATAATATTTAGTGTGTTAAAATAAATTAAACTATGAATTTATAAAATATAATAATTAAAAAGATTCTTAGAATAGAAAAAACTAGACATTACGCTAGTTATTTTCATTTTTACTTAAATCTAATTGTCTTAAATTTATTTTTTCATAAATTAATATTAATGCCATAATTAGTATTCCAAGTATAGATGATATATATCCATATTTAAGTAAAGGGGACTGATATTTAATTTTTATTGAATGGTTTCCCTTTGTAATCTTGAATCCTAAAAATGCAGTGTTTACGATTTCTGTATTTACTTTTTTATCATCAACAAAAACACTAAAACCATCATCATATGGAATACTAGTAATAACATATGACTTTTTATCTAAACTAACACTTCCAGTTATAGTACTATTTTTTTTGTCAATTTCTATATTATCAATTTCTTTAAATTTAGGCATGCTATAGTCCATTAAATACGCATTAATATTAGATATTTTATATTTACCTTTAGAAATATTAACATTTAGACTATCAATTTGCTTGTTACTAGAAATAACATAGTTAAAGTTATTGTTTTGATTGTGATAAATCCATTCTTTGCATGTTAACTTATTACTTATGCCATTTATTGTTATTTTAGAATCTCCTACTTTACAAGATTGATTGTAATCCATATCAAATGTTATTATTAGAATTTTATTACTGATTGGCTCATCTAAATTATAAATATATGTTTTATCATCTAAAATTTCAAAATCATACGATTCATTTATATCTAAATTTAATTTTTTAATTTTAGTTTCATATAAATTATTATTTTTACTATTAGTTACAGGTTTATTTATTAGATACTCTATATTATAGGGATATTTAAGCTTTTTGTAGATTCCATATGAACCAACATCATCAGTTGTATAAATAATAGGATTAACATTTTCATTATAATATAAATTAAGATTATCACTAGAGTCTATTTTTTCATAGAAAGCAAGATCGTCATTACCACTTATAATGTATTTAACACCCATAAAATTACTAAATAAAATATTATTTGCTCCAGCGGTTATAAATTTATTTCTATATGGTAAGTTGTTCTTAAAATCTTTATGATAAAAATTCCAATAGTTTTTATTATAATTTGATGAGTATATTGATGTATTAAAATAGTTATTTTGATATACTTTATTAACATTTTTATCAGAAATATTATAATTATCAGTTCTATAAAATCCACCTTTATCTATTTTTTTTAATAATTTTATAGTATTAGGATTATTTATATTTTTATATTCTTCTATACTCACGTAGTCTTCATTTATGTTACTACTAAAGGCAGTTATTAGTAATATTGTAAATGAATATATAAGTATAATAGTTTTACTTTTGTATTTTATACAGAATTTAAATAAAATAAATGATACGACAAAATCAATAATATATATATCAAAAGAATTTTTTTGTATTCCTAATGATAGTATTATTATAAATATGGAAATTAAAAATAGTTTTTTAAAATTTATATTATTATTTATCATATTATTAATAAATTTAGCAAATGTATATATATATAATACTGAAAAAGGAATTAATACTTTTCCTCTTATATATAAAAATCCATTTAGTAGATACATAAATATTGGAATTAGTGTAATAATTAATAAACTATAACCCAAAAAAATATCATTTTTCTTTTTTAATTTAGTACATAGTAAGCTAATACTTGATAGTAAGATTGGGATACATAACCCTAGTGTATTATGATTATACAACACCCTTTTTAAATTTGGAATTAGTAAATTTAATAGTTCTATTGATTTTGAAGTTTCTCTGCCATTTGAAAATGTAATATATAATGCAGGAAACAATATTATTCCTGATAATAGTACTGGAACAATAACTCTTAAAGATGCTTTTAAAATATCTTTAATAAAAATTTTTATAACAAAACTTTCTTGTTTTCCCAATAATTTATAAATACCATAAATAATTATTACTAACAGCGCACTAATACTATAATAATAATTTGTCATGATAATCAAAAAGATGCTAAACATTAATAAAAATGACTTGTTTTTGTTAATATATTTATCAATACCTATTAGAGCTAATATTAAAAAGGGTATATAATAAACAAACATTATATGATGGTGAAAATGGAAAGTAATAGGTGAAAGTGTTAAAAAGCATATTGATAATACTAATGATATTTTATTTTCAAAGTTATTGTTATTTAAAAATTTATATAATAATATTCCAGAAGATAGATATAAAATAATACTTATGAAAATGATATAAGTGGTCATATCAATAAAAGGAAGTAGGTAAGATAAAAGAATAATAGGACTAAGTAGTCCATAATAACAAAAATTAAATATATTTTGTCCTGCGCCTAAATTAAATGCAAAGTTAGGAAGCAGATTGCCAGTTTCATAGAATAATTTTCTAAAATAATCAGGGATAACAGTGTGTTGATTTATCCAATCAGTACATGATCCATATAAATTATTAGATCCTAATAATAATATCGTTAATATTATTCCATATATAATAATTATTAAATAATTTTTTTTATTACTTTTCATATTTAAATACTCCATATATAATTTATCTATACTAATTATAACACATAATCTATAAATAATTTTATTATAGGATAAAAATATTGTAGGTAAGTATTATTTTGTAAATTAATTAATATTTTAGCACTCTGTATTGACAAGTGCTAAAATAAGTGGTATTATTAACTTGTCAAATAAATAATTGACAGAAAGAGGGCATGTAGATGAAACAGTTTAAAGCAGAATCAAAAAGATTACTTGATTTAATGATTAATTCAATTTATACAAATAAAGAGATTTTCTTAAGAGAATTAATTTCAAATGCAAGTGATGCGATTGATAAACTTTATTATAGGTCTTTAACAGATAAGGATGTAAAGATAAATAAAAAAGATTTATGCATTAAACTAGAACTTGATAAAGAAAATAGATTACTTAAAATTTCTGATACCGGTATTGGTATGAATAAAGATGAACTTGAAAATAATCTTGGTATGATTGCAAAATCAGGGTCACTAAAGTTTAAGGAAGAAAATGAAGCAAAAAAAGATGTAAATATAATTGGACAATTTGGTGTAGGTTTTTATTCTTCATTTATGGTTGCTGAATCCGTAGAAGTAGTTTCTAAAAGTTACAAAGAAGAAAAAGCATACAAATGGACTAGTAAGGGCGCTGAAGGTTATAATATAACTGAATGTGAAAAAGATGATTATGGTACAACAATAACATTAAAGATTAAAGAAGATTCTGATGAATATAATTATAGCGATTTTCTAGATAGTTATAATATTGAATCCTTAGTTAAAAAATATTCAGATTATGTAAGATATCCAATCAAGATGAATGTTACAAGAAGAGAATTAAAAAAGGGATCTGATAGCGAATATGAAGATGTATTAAAGGAAGAGACATTAAATAGTATGATTCCTTTATGGAAGAAAGATAAGAAAAAGATAAAAGAAGAGGAATACAATTCATTTTATCAAAGTAAATTTTACGATTATCAAGATCCATTAAAAGTAATTCATACTAGTGTTGAAGGTATGACAAGTTATAAATCACTTTTATTTATTCCAGCTCATGCACCATATGATTATTATTCAAAAGAATATGAAAAAGGTTTAGCTCTTTACTCAAATGGTGTACTTATAATGGATAAATGTTCTGATTTACTTCCAGATTATTTTGGATTTGTGAAAGGTGTTGTCGACAGTGATGATTTATCCCTTAACATATCAAGAGAAATTCTTCAGCAAGATAGACAACTTAAATTAATCGCAAGTAACATAGAAAAGAAAATAAAAAGTGAACTTGAAGGAATGCTTAAAAATGAAAGAGACAAATATGAGAAATTTTATAAAGAATTTGGAATGCAGTTAAAATTTGGTATATATAATGATTATGGTATGCATAAAGATGAATTAAAGGACTTAATATTATTTTATTCATCAAATGATAAGAAATTAGTAACACTTAAAGAATATGTTTCAAATATGAAAGAAAAAGAGGATACTATTTATTATGCATGCGGTGAAACAATTGATAAGGTTGATATGCTTCCACAAGTAGAAAAAGTAAAAGATAAAGGCTATAACATATTATATTTAACTGAGTACGTTGATGAATTTGTTATAAAGACTTTAATCGAGTACGAGGGTAAGAAATTTATTAATGTTTGTGAAAATAACCTTGATTTAGATACTGAAGAAGAAAAAGAAGAATTAAATAAAATAAATGAAGAAAATAAAGATATGTTTAGCTTAATGAAAGAAACATTAAATAATGAAGTATCTCTTGTTAGGTTTACACATAGACTTAAAAATCATCCAGTATGTTTAGTAAGTGAAGGACCTGTATCAATTGAAATGCAAAAGGTATTTAATGCAATGCCTACAGATGAGAATATTAATGCAAAAATAATTTTGGAAGTTAATGAATCCCATCCAATTGCTGAAAAGCTAAAAGCCTTATATAATGAAGATAAAGAAAAATTTAATGAGTATACAAAGATACTTTATTCACAGGCAAGGTTAATTGAAGGGTTATCTATAGATAATCCAACTGAGATAAGTAATTTAATATGTGACTTATTGTCAAAATAGAATAATAAATTAATTATGGTACATAATAAAATAGAAAGGAATGATAAATGTATGTTACCAAGTAGAATATTTTTTGATAGTTTTTTAGATGATTTTGAGGATAATAAATTTAAAAAAATGATGAAATGTGATATTTATGAAAAGGATGGAAATTATAATGTAATTATGGACATTCCAGGATTTTCAAAAGAAGATATCAATATTGAATGTGATAATGGAATTATAAAAATTTCTTGTGAGAAAAAAGAAGAAAATAATGAAGAAGATGATAAAAAATATCTAAGAAGAGAAAGAAGATATGAAAAGTGTGAACGTTCATTTAACTTTGGTGATATCAAAGAAGACGAGATTGAGGCAGAACTTGTGGATGGAACACTTACACTTATAATTCCAAAAAGGGAAAAAGTTGATACTAGAAAGAACATTGAAATTAAATAAAAGAGCAATGTTCTTTTTTTTAATTTTATGGTATAATTTTATTTGTATTAAGTAGTAAGGAAGTAGTTTATATGCCCAATGTTAGTATTATAGTGCCAGTTTATAATTGTGAGAGGTTTTTAAATAAATGTTTAGATAGTATTATAAATCAAACATATAAAGATTTTGAGGTAATATTAATAGACGATTTATCTAAGGATAATAGTCTAAATATCATGTTAGATTATGAAAGCAAATATGATAATATTACAGTAATTGCTAGTAAGAAAAATGAGGGACCAGGATCATCCAGAAATAAAGGACTTGATATTGCAAAAGGGAAATATATTATGTTTATTGATTCAGATGATTATATCGAACCTAATACCTTAGAGGATGCTGTTAAGTGTGCTTTAGAATATAATGCTGATATTGTTAGATACGATTTTAGCAGAAGTATATCTAATATTGAATATGCTGATAGGAAATTATATCCAAAATTAAAGGAAAAAACAAAAAAAGTTAGTTCAAGACAGGGAGATTATTTCCTTTTAGAAACTGCAGGACCATGTAATAAGTTATTCTCTAGAGAATTAATAGGTAATAGTAGGTTCCCCGTTGGAATATATTTTGAGGATTTGCCATTTGTAATTTCTAATATATTAAAAGCTGAAAATATAGTTCATCTAAATGAAGTATTATATAGATATAGATTTAATCCAAAAAGTATAATGGGAGCAAATTTATTTGGTAGTACTAAAATACTTGATATTTTAAAATCATGTGATATTTTAGATGAATACGTAAAAGGAATAGAGTTTGATAAGAAAAGATTAGACTCACTAAAATTAATGAATACTATATATATTTTTAATGATATACTGTTTTGGAGAAATTTAAATTTTAAGGGTAAGCAACAATTAATTAGTTATCTATTTAGAATTTTAGAATTAAAATATGAAGATATATATAATAATGAATCATTTTTATCTGTTATGAAAAGAGATGGATTTTTTAGAAGAAGAATTAAATTTATGAAAAGGTATGTATTAAAAAAGAAATATATGATATCAAGTTCACTAGATGAATTACTAAGTAAAGCATCTCAAATAATAAATTTACAAAAATAGGAGGGAAATATGGGATTATTAATAACATTTATACTTGGAATATTTATATTAGTAGGGGCATTACTTGCCAAACTACCAAAAAATAGTAAATTGATAGAACAAATATCTATTTCGGTTGCTCTTGGTACTATGATATCTTTGGTTACATTTGAATTAATTCCGGAGGTATTTGAAACATTTAAATCAGATAATATATTAAAAACAATATTTATAATACTTATATTCATTCTACTTGGAATTGTTATTTTAAAAATACTAGATATATTTATACCAGAACATGATCATGAACATGGTCTTTCTCATAATTGTACACAGGATAATTTAATACATATAGGTGTTGTATCGTCAATAGCTATTATACTTCATAATATAATTGAGGGAATGGCAGTTTATAGTATGAGTGAATCATCATTTAAACTTGGAGTGCTTGTATCATTAGGTGTTGGACTTCATAATATTCCTATGGGAATGATACTTTATTCAACATTAAAAAAAGATAATAATAAAAAGAGGATAATTTTATTATCTCTTGCATCATTGTCAACATTTATTGGTGGACTACTTATGATGTTAATAAGTTCATTACTTAGTGAAGTGGTTATAGGTGTATTAATACTTATTACGTTAGGCATGCTTATTTATATAATAATTTTTGAACTTATTCCTCATTTGCTTCATTGCAAAAATAAAATATTATCTATAATAGGTGTGGTTATAGGATTTTTAATATTAATAATAAGTACTATAATAGAATAAGAAATTCTTCAGGTTTGAAGAATTTTTATTTTCCAAAATATCCATTTAATATTTCCTTACTCTCAGTTATAGTTATAAATGCCGCCGGATCAATATCAGTAATTAACTTCTTGAAATTAGCAAGTTTATTATTTTCAATTTGGGCGTAAATCATATAATTTGTATCTTCTTCATGAACACCCTTGCACTCAACAACAGATGCCGAATAATTTGAATTTTTTAATGCACTTATAACATTATTATTAGTATTTTTAGTAATTATTTGTACACTTACTGTACCTCTTATAAGTCTTTTAGAAAGACCGCTACCAGTAAATGTTCCAGCAGCATATCCACCTGCATATGAAAGTGCAATCCATATACTTTTCATTTGGGTATTTAATGCCTCTTTTACGACAACAAACCATATAAGTACATCAATAAAACCAATAATTGTTGCGAGTTTTCTTTTTCCTTTAACTAAATACATTGTTTGCATTGTAGATAATGTAACATCTAATAGTCTTCCAAGAAATATTTTTATACATAAATATAAAAGCTCCATTTTTCATACTCCTTTATCCTCAAAAATTATACATTAATATGTATTTATTGTAAATAAAAAGATTTAAAATTAATCTAAATCCTCTTTATATTCTGCACATGTTATGTAAATAGTATCCTCATTACTGCCATTACATGAACATTCTTTTAGGCATACTTCCTTTTTATTATTTTCATCATTATCAATCAAGTTACAAGACTTACATATAATAGTTTTATCATTACCATCTTCGCATTTTGTGCATGTAACTTTTAATTTATTATCATCATCATAAGTACATTCACATGAATTACAAACTATTTTTTTATCCTTATTTTTATTACTGTTATTTTTATTTTTACAAGACATATTATCATTCTCCTTCTTTATTATTATGTCATAATTTTAAAAAGATATACAATTTGTGGTAAAATATATGTAAGAGGTTTGGTATTATGATAAAAATAAAAAATACAGATATTAATTTAAAAGATACAATTACATGTGGACAAATATTTAGATTTAAAGAAGAAGATGATAATTCATACACAGTAATATTATCTGATAGAGTAGTTAATATAAAACAAGATAAAAATAATTTAATAGTAAAGTCAAATAAAGAGGATGATTTAGAAAATGTTATAAGAAAATACTTAGACTTAGATAGAGACTATAATGAATTAAATAAAAAGATAATTGAATATGATAATACTTTAGGGGATATTATATCAGTTTGCAATGGTCTTAAAATGATTAATCAACCAAAATTTGAATGTATTATAAGTTATATAATATCCCAAAATAATAGAGTTTCTCAAATAGCTAAGACCCTTAATAACATATCTGAAAAATATGGGGAAAAAGTTAATTTTGAAGGTAAAGAATATTATTTATTTCCAAGTTTAAAAGAAATCAAAAATTGTACAAAAGATGAACTTAGAGAATTAAAAACAGGTTTTAGAGATGAATATATTTATGAGTTTATTAATAAAGTCAATAACGGTGAATTTGATATTAACCAAATTGATGATATGACTTCAGATAATGCGATGAGCTATTTAATTGAAAATAAGGGAATAGGTGAAAAAGTAGCTTCTTGTATACTCTTATTTGGATATTCAAGATATGATGTTTTTCCGGTAGATACCTGGGTAAAAAAATATATGAAAGATATATACAATATTACTAATATAAAAGATATAAGAAAATTTACTAAAGAAAAATATAAAGATTATTCAGGCCTTGTAATCCAGTATATGTTTCATTATAAAAGAAATGGTGAGAAAAAATAACAATAGTTGTATCTTTAAATTGTATGTATAATAAAAAATAAGGTTATTAAGTAGCCTTATTTTTTTTAAATCTCGCTATTATTATGCTAATAATTATTAGTGAAAAAATAGGTATTGTATATACAAAAATATAGTAATCTTTTACAACATTGTATGCAATAGTAGTATTTTTAAATAACATTGTAGATAAAATTAATGAAATTATTATAAAAGGATAATATATTTTCTTTCTATCAATATTTTTATGATTTAGATAACTTTTCACGAAAAATAAACTCATAACTGCACTTATAAATAAACTAAATAACCATTGTGTAGATAAAATATTTTCAACGTGCTGAATAAAATCAAAATAATTTATTTTCTTTATAAGAGTAAATTCAGGATAATAAAATAATTTAGATAGTTCTATACCAAATATACTTATTATAAATATAAATAATAATAGAAAATTTATACATCCAAATATATAAAATATAATTATTCTTTTATTTATTTTATCTTGATTATCAATTTGATTTTTTGGAATAGTTAACATTAATATAGTAGGAGTTAAAAAATAGGATATAAAATATAATGAATTTTTTAATATAGTTATAAATGGAATATTAAAAAATGGTTTTAGATTATCTATTTCTATAAAACTAGTAAGCCCAAATATAGAAAGAAGAATCTCTATTATAGATATAAAAAATATTATTAATGACACCTTAGATATAGTTTTAATACCACTATTAACAGAGTAAACTACAGGTATTAGAAATAAAATTAATATTATTATACTAGGGGTTTTATCTAAATATTTATTTTGAATATATAGCTGAATACTCCATAACGTATAAATAAAATATAATACAAATAGTAAAACTAAAATAATATTTATTATGTTTCCTATTCCTTTTCCAAATAGTTTTTCAATTTTTTTAAATAGATCCAAATCTTTTTCATAATTAAATAATTTTATGAAAAAATATAAAATTATAAAACCTAATATAAACCCCAGTATTATAGATAATGGACTGCTTTGCTCACTAGAATTTAACATTTGCGTGATACCTACTCCTAAAAACATAGATTGTGATGAGAAAAATAATAGACTCGCAAACCCTTTATTACTAATTTTTGTATTCATCATTTCTTAGCTCCTTTACTAGAGTTTCTTATTTCACCCTTTCTAGATAAATTTACATCTGCATTAACACTTATATCAAAATTTTCATTTT
Organism: Bacilli bacterium; assembly: GCA_017938725.1. Lineage (GTDB taxonomy): Bacteria > Bacillota_I > Bacilli_A > RF39 > UBA660 > CAG-433. The sequence goes on from JAGBAW010000006.1 coordinate 22,459, forward strand.
TATATTCTGGATAATCTAAATATATAGTTCTTTCAATTCCTAAAAATTTTCCTTTAGTTTCATTTTGTGCATTTATTGATTTATCTACATAGTACTTAATTTTTTTTTCAGTAGCTTTTTCTAACTTTTTAATAGTCTTTTCCTTTGTAAGGTTATCTGAACAATTATATTCTGCAATAATAGCATTCGTCTTTATATTTATATTAACTTTATATTTATTATTTATTTTGTTTACATCAGTTTTAGTTTCATTTCCAAGAATAGATATAGAAGAGTAGTTATTATCATCACATTTAACTGGTATAATCATTTCCTGAACTTGGTTTCTAACAAAATTATATCCTATAGTCTCATTTTCTGTTAGATACCTTTCAAGTTTACCATCTTTTGTAACTGCGATATTTCCAAGAACTAATTTTGATATAGGATCAGTTGTAGCTGTATTATCTGTTGTTGTACCTTTCTTTTTGTAATCTTCTACTTCAACAACAGCAATAACGGGATCTATATATTCTTTTAAATAAAGTGATACAAATTCATCAAGTTTAGTAGAGTATGTTAGGGCACTTGCAATATCTGCAGATTTTAAAGAAGTTGTAACATATTCTGCAGGTACTGATTCAGGTGCTGTCATAACTTTAATAACATCTGATGCATCAATTCCTTTAGAAACTGTAATAGTAAATTCATTTCTAACCTCAGTTAATCTTTGAAATACATCCAAAACATTTATAATACCTTCTTTCGCAACCTCCTCAGATAAAACAAGTTTACTTAAATGACCTCCATATAAATTATTTGGTGCTTTTAAAGTCATTTTTCTAAGTGCCTCATTAATTGTTTTACCCTTTTCAGTATAAACTATTACCTGACTATTTTCACTTTCTTCATCTTCTTTGGCATTCATAATTTGTGCACTTACTTTATATTCATCATCATCTTTATCAATTGCTATTGAGCTTATTATTGATATTTGATTTAATTCTTTATAGTTATAACATCCACTCATTAAAAGTATTAATAAAATAATAAATATCTTTTTCATTTGTTACCTCCTATATATATTTTTTGTTAAAAATGGGTTTCTTTTATTTAATTTATATTTTTTAGTAAGAATAAAGTTATCTTTTTGTTCTTCTTTATTAAATGGTGCATTTGGAAGTGTATAATCAAAACCATATGATTCTATAGAACATAGTTTAACTAAGAAAATCAAACTTGCAATAAATACACCATATAGACCTGTAAATGCTGCGAGAAGTAAGAAAATTAATTTCCATATTCTTATAGCATTAACAATATCATTATCATTAAATAATAAAGATGCAACTGATGAAACTGCAATTATTATTATCATAATAGGAGTTATCATACCAGCATCAACAGCGGCTTGTCCAACAACTAGGGCACCAACAATAGACATTGATGAACCCATTACAAATGGTATTCTAGTATCAGCTTCTCTTAATATTTCAAATATTAACCACATAACAATAGCTTCAACAATTGTAGGAAATGGAACACCACCTCTTTGAATAGAAAAATTTATAAGTACCCCTGTCGGCAATGTTTCTTGGTTAAATGTAGCAAGTGCAACATAAACTGCAGGAGTAAATATTGCGATAATTAATGCAATTACTCTAATTATTCTTGTAACTGATACATTTTTAGAATTTTGATAATAATCATCTATGGTTTTTATATAATCATTAAAAAATGCAGGTAATACAATTACTTGTGGAGTATTTTCAACTAATATTACAACTCTTCCTTCCATAAGGTGAAAACTAGCAAAGTCTGGCCTTTCAGTCATTAGATTAGTTGGTAACATAGTATTCTTTTCTTCTAGATTTTCAAATATATAATTGCTATTTGCAACATAATCCATAGTCATATTCTTAAGTCTTTTTTCTATTTTATCAACTAGGGTCTTATTTGCAATACCATCTACATAAAATAAAGCTACCTTTGTTTTACTAGATGTACCAATTACATGCTCGTTTATCTTTAAGTCTTTAGATCTAATTCTTTTTCTTATTAATCCCATATTATTTTGATAATTTTCGGTAAATGCATCTTTAGGACCCTTTATAACTTTTTCATTTGATGCTTCACTAATCCCACTATCAAGAGGATATTTAGTTTCAAATGATAAAAATTTATTTTTTACACATACTATAGTAAAACCACTATATAGATTATCGTATAATGTTTTTTCATCTGTTATATCTTTTAAATTGCCACTTGGAATCTTATTTTTTATATCATCTATGGATGTTATAATATTCATATTTATTGGTTTTAAAATAAAGTCATTAATTTGTGATGAATCACATAGTGTTTCAAAGTATATAATAAAGATACTTGTTTTATCATTTTTAAGTTCCCTAATTTTTAAATCGGGATTATATTTTTGAAGTAATTTAATTTTTTCTATATCCATAATTTTAACTCCTTTATAAGAATAGTTTAACCAAATTTTATGAAAATATAGTATAATAATTAAAAGGTGAAAAACTATGGAAGTAAATAAAATTTATGAGACTAAAATATTAAGATATAATAATGAGGGATTGGGAGTCGGAATTATTGATAATATTGTAACTTTTATAAATAATGCATTAATAGATGAAATTGTAAAAGTTAGGATAAGTAAAATTTATAAAAATTATGCTACTGGGGATTTAATAGAAATAATAGAAAAAAGTTCAAATAGGAAAACTTTAAAATGTCCATATTTTTATGAATGTGGTGGATGTAATATAATGCATATTGACTATGAAAAACAATTAGAATTTAAAAAAGAAAAAATAGCATCAATATTTAAAAAAATATGTGGTATAGATATAAAACTAAAAGAGGTAAATAGTTATAATAACCTAGGCTATAGAAATAAGGTAGTTTTTAAGGTAAAAAATGATAAAATAGGATTTTATAAACCTAAGACTAATCAAATTGTTGATATTAGAGAGTGTATAATTTCCGATAAAAAAATTAACGATTGTTTATTAAATCTTAGAACATTTATAAAAAAGTATAATGATAATAAAATAAGTGAAATAATGGTAAGAGTATGTGATAATAATGTTATGCTTTCACTAGATAAAATAAATGAAAAATATAAAGATAAATTTATAGAAGAATTTAATTATATAAATAGTATTTATATTAATGATAAATTAGTATTTGGAATGCCAAGTTTAAATCAAAGGTTAAACAATTTAGTATTTAATATCTCACCAAAGTCATTTTTTCAAGTTAACCCTAAAGCTACCGAAAATCTTTATAATAGGGTACTTGAATATGCCAACAAATCTGATATATCAGTTGATTTATATTCAGGAACAGGTACAATAACTATGCTTTTATCTAAAAAGGCAAAAAAAGTAGTAGGTGTAGAAGTAGTAAAAGAAGCAGTAGAAGATGCTAAAAACAATTTAAAATTAAATAATATAGATAATGTAGAATTTATATGTGGTAAAGTAGAAGATAAAATAGAAAAGTTAAAAAACTTAAATGTTGATGTACTTGTTTTAGATCCACCAAGGGGTGGAAGTGATAAAAAAAGTTTAAAATCTATACTTGAAATAAGTCCTGAAAAAATAATATATATATCATGTAATCCAGTAACCCTAGCAAGGGATATAAATTTATTAAAGGATAAGTATGAGTTAAGTGATATAAGTGCATTTGATATGTTTCCACAGACTTACCATGTTGAATGTGTATGTTTGTTAAACAGGCGATAAACCTTTATAAATAAAGGGAAAATCAACTGCTCAGTGGTGGGTAAAAAAAGCATATTTTTGATAAAAAAAGGTGCATCCTTATCAAAAAAATATAAAAATAACTAATAAGTTATCTGAGGGGAATATGTTTTTTAATACGACATAAATATTATTAATAAAAAAAATAATAAATTTGATCCTGATAACTATTTGTCCAATCATGAACGGACTAGTACAAAGCGTAAATTAATATATTATGTTATAATATAGGTATCGAATTAGCAATTGACTATATGAGGTGGATTTAATATGAAATATGATAAATTAGAAGAAAAAGAAAAATTAAATAAAACAAATGAAGAACTAATTAGGTTTATGAGAGATTATCCTAAAGAGGGTATACAATTAACAGCAATTGGAAATTCAATCAGTGATGGTTTTTCTTTTTCAGAACCAGGGAGATTACTCTTAGATAGAAATTTAGGATTAATAGAAGTTGGCGAAAAAAATGGAATAAAAGTTAAAAAAAATCATCTTTCTAGAAGCGAAAATAATAATTCGTTAGCGGTGGCTAATTGGATACGAAACAACTATACTGAACATGATTCATATAATTGGAACAAAGAAGATTATAAAAGAGCAATAGAAAAAGGTAAACCTTTATTAAATGAGGAAGAAATAGATATGTATTTTTCAAATGGTAGCAACGAAAAAATACAAGATATTATATTAAATTCTAATTCTAAGATAGCTAATATAGTTATTTTAAATTTAGGTACAGGTTCATTTTTGGATATTTTAACAAGACACGGTTCTTTAACAATACCTAATATTTTTAATTCTTTACAAAGAGATATAAGGGGAATATCGGAAATACTGGAATTAATTCAAAATAATAATAGGGAGAATAATTCACATACACAGGTATATTTGTGTGGAGCACCAAGAATAATGAATACAATAATAACCGATTTGGCAATGAATCATTCTATTAAGAAAATAGGAAGTGAATATGCTAATGTTACATATGTTCCATCATTTCCAAGACAGGCTTTTTATAAAACAGCAAATGGATCAATTTTACCTGATCCACATTACAATCATGCAGAATATTATCACTTTTTAAATGATATAGAAAATCATATTATAAATAGCTATTTAGTTAGAGATTTAATGATAGATATGGATACCATATTATATAAATTAAGCGAAGAAAATGATATTAAAGGTGCAAATAATAGTAGTTCCGATGCATTGGACATAATAAAAGATATTGCAAAAAAATATGAAGATAAAGATGGCGATTATAATTATTTTCTTGATTTGGCAAAAATGTATATTAAAAGAAGATATTCATTTGATTTTTATATGCTTTCACCAGAGGAAAATCTTGGTAATAGTGTAGATAGTTTAAAGAGAAAAAAATAAAAAACAATATATAAATAATAAACATTCTTAATAGTAGTATGTTTATTATGTAATAGTCAGTTATACCCAAATATATAAAGAGCAACTATTCATAATTAACGGACACGGCATGTTGAGTCCATTGCGATTTTAGAAAAAAATAAAAAAATATTGCTTATTTGATTGTATATGATAATGATTGATGATATATTATAAATGTATTAATTAAGTTGCTAAAGTTAATATGACAATTTGATCGACTAGGGTTTATAAGTTTAAGCAACTAGACTTATATGCATGTATGCGGAGATATACCTTTTAAGGAGGTATGTCTCTTTTTTTATACGAGGAGGATTAAATATGAATGAAGTAATTGAAAAAGATAGTAAAGTAGAAAATATGATTTATGAAATTAGAGGTGCAAGTGGTAATGTTAGATTTTGACTTAGCAAGATTATATGAATGTGCTAATGGAACAAAAACAATTAACCAAGCTGTAAAAAGACATATTAATAAATTTCCTGAAAGATATAAGTTTCAATTAACTAAAGAGGAGTATTTAAATTTAAGGTTCCAATTTGGGACCTTAGAAATAAATGGTCAAGGACAATATAGTAAATATTTACCTTATGTATTTATTAATCAAAATCCATTTCATGATAGATATATTATTTTAGGTAGAAGTATTGTATATAATAGTGGAATGTCTTTAAAGGATGTTGGAAAAAGTTATAGTTACATAAATAGAGAAAATGAGAAAATATTTATTCAGGATTTATTAAAAAGAGTTAATGATATGATATAATGGTATTGAATAAGAATTATAATTTGAACTATTCGTTCAACATACACTAATAAAACAATTGTTCAGTAGTGTTAAAAAAAGAAACTAAAATTCTTAAAAAAAGGTGCATATATATCAAAAAAATATAAAAATAACTAATAGGTTGTTTGAGGAGTGTATGTTTCCTCATACGGCTTTGATTGTAAATGTAAATAATTAAGAAAGGTTAGAGTATATGGATAATAAATTAATAGGTAATGAAAACAATATAGTGTTTTATGAAGATGAGAATAATAATACAAAAGTTGAAGTAAGACTTATAGATGAAGATGTTTGGTTAAATGTTAATGCAATAGCTAATTTGTTTAATGTACAAAGACCTGCTATTGTTAAGCATATTAGTAATATATCATGATGAAGAACTTGAAAAAAATCAACTTGTTCCATTTTGGAACAAGTTCAACTTGAAGGTAGTAGACAAGTTGCTAGATTTCTTATACATGGTTTGGTAGTATGGGTTGTATAATTGAAATCGATCAAAGAAAGATATTAATTAATAAATGAACTAAAAGAAAGTAGTAACTTACTATATGGAAACTAATATAGGACAGTATTAAAAGATGGTAAAGATGGAGGAAATATGAACGATAATTTTAAAGTTGCAATTTTACAATTAAATGCAATTAATAATCCAGATGAATCCTTAGCTAAAGGAATAGATGCTTGTAAGAAGGCAAAAGAAATGGGAGCAGATATTGCAGTTTTCCCAGAAATGTGGAATGTAGGATATGGAATGCCAGATAATGATGAAAATATAAATGCGTGGATTCAAAAATCTATATCAGAAAATAGTGATTATATTTTAAAGTTTAAAGAATTAGCAAAACAGTTAAATATGGCTATTGCTATAACATTCCTTGAAAAGACAAAAAATTTACCAAAAAATTCTATTATTATATATGATAGATTTGGGAATGAAATTTTAAAATATTCTAAAGTTCATACAGTAGATTTTAAAATGGAAAAGTACACAAAACCAGGGACTGACTTTTATGTTGGTGAGTTAGATTATGAAAGAGGAAAAGTGAATATTGGTTCCATGATATGTTTTGATAGAGATTTTCCAGAAAGTGCAAGAATATTAATGCTTAAAGGAGCTGAAATTATATTAGTTCCAAATGCGTGTCTTATGACGAAAATTAGATTAGAACAGTTAAAAGTTCGTGCCTATGAAAATATGGTAGGTATTGTAACTGTAAACTATGCTAATTATATGGGGAAATCATCTGCATTTAGTCCCATTGTAAGAGATGATAATGATAGTCAAATTTTAGTAATGGATGAAAAAGAGGATATTCAAATAGTTAAATTTAATTTAAATGAGATAAGGGATTATAGAAAAAGGGAAACATTAGGAGATGCGTATAGGAAACCATCATTATATAAATATTTAAGCGAAGAGCATATAAAAGAACCATTTATAAGGGCAGATTCAAGACGAAACCTGAAATAATATTATTATGATACGCATTATATATAGTTGTTTTTTATATTATGACATAGTCAGTTATATCCAAACATATAAAGGTTAACTATTCATAATGTGCATTCAAGTCATGTGGAGTGTGTAGCGCTGCTTAGTTTAAAAGGACCGAAGAAAAAATTACAAATATTAGGTAAAATATATTAAGATGTTAATGGATTGTTTGAGGAGAATATTTTTTTCTATAACAGATTGACTGCAGTATGAAAAAAATTTAACTTGTTTTATTCTGTAACAAGTTAAATTTGAAGGCATTAGACAAATAAGTTAATTAAAGAATATGTTGTCAAAGGATTGGTTAAATGTTGAATCTATTTCTAATTTAAGCAATGTTAAAGTTAATTGGTTAGATATCCCAAGTAATGAAATAATAAGTTGTGTTCTAGAGTTTTTTGAAGAATTTGAAAAAATATCCATATAAATGTTAGCTATATGAAATATGGTTTTTGGAAATAGTACAAAAAGCGGAATTGAGTTTGCCTAATCTTTAAACAAAGAAATGTTTACTATATAGACTTATTAGATGAAAAATGACATATCTAATTTAACTATACATAACAACAAGACGACCTATATATTATGATTACAATCACTATGCAACTGACACTAATACGAGGTTAAAAGCAACTACTCTTAATATCAATACAACACATGTTGAGTGTTGCTCGTTGCTATGTCTGAAAGGAACCTCAAAAACCCTTGGAAAATAAGGAAAAAAAGTGACATTTTAAAAAATCTTAAAATAGCATAAAAAATCAAAAAACAATAAAATTTTAAAAAAATTGAAAAATATAATTTTAGTATTAGAGATTACGATAAACTGACAATAATAAGGAAAAAATTAGTAAATGAAATACTAGGAACGGAGATAGATTTTAAACCAGATGTTGTAGAGCTTATATTAAAATTAAAAAGTTTAGGATTTATTATTATTCTAGCTACTATGACTACACAGGAGCAATTAGAAGTTTATTATAAAACTAATGAAAAAATGCTGAAACAAATGAATATTGAAAAAACTTTTGATTTGATTTTAAAAATAGATGATGTAGAAAATAAGAAACCACATCCAGAAATATTTAATAAGATTGTTCAACATTATAATGCAAAGTCTGATGAATGTTTAATATTTGAAGATTCATATACTGGAGTTTTAGCAGGTAATAATGCAGGTATTGAAGTTGTAAATATTTATGATAAATATGCTGATGTAGATAGAGATAAGATTAATGAAATAACAGATTATAGTATCATTAAATATAAAGAATTTATAGACTTAGTAAAAACTTTATATCTCACTAAACAAAAAATATATAATGAAAGAATATAAAAAGAGTGTGCGTTGAATTAGTCTAAAAGAAAAATAGAAGTCCCAATAAAATAAAGGATTTTACAAAATTTTAAAAAAATACAAAAATGATGGAATTTTATAAAAGTTAGTGAAAAAATTAAGAAGGTTATTTGAGAAAAATATGTTTCGTTATACTACCCTAACTGGTATGGGGTGTATAATTAAATAATAGGAAGGAAGTAGTAATATGAAATTTTATTTTGCAGGAGCAATAAGAGGGGGAAGAGAAAAACTTGATATATATATAAAAATAAATGAATTGTTAGAAAAATATGGAGAAATTCTTGATAAACATGTGGCCAAACCTAATGTTAATAAAATTGAGAATAACAAATCATTAGAAGAAATCTATAGCAGAGATATAACTTGGATTAAAGAGTGCGATGTGTTAGTAGCAGAAGTTTCAACGCCATCATTAGGTGTTGGTTATGAAGTATCTTATGCTGAAAATTTAGGGAAGAGAATTATTTGTATATATGATGATAGTATTGATATAAGTGCAATGATAGGTGGAAATAAATATCTTGAATTAATAAAATATAAAGATTCCGATGATTTAATATCTAAACTTGAAATAAAATTGAAATCAATAAATTGATATATATATATATAATAAACATTTGTAATAGTAGTATATTTATTATATAACAGTCAGTTATACTAAAATATAAAAATAACTATTGATAATTAACGAACATTGCACCTTGAATGTGTTTGTGTGTTAAATAGAAGTTAACCTTATAAAAAAATAAGAGAGAATATTTTATAATTTAATATTCTCTTTTATAATATTATTTATGCAATTTGAATTATTACAAGGTGTGCAGAGACAGGATTGGTACCTCCCGCTAAAGGTGTTATTGTAAGAGCAGCAGCATTCCCAGCAGGATTTCTTACAGTTAGTACGGAATTGATTGTAGTTGTATCAACCAAAAACATACCTGAAATATTGCTAGTTCCTGTCGCTCTACCTACTACTGTATATTCTAAAGGAGCTCCGTTTAAGGTTAACTCTAATTGTCCTGCTTCAGAAACCGGAACATTAAAATATATTTGATAAGTTCCAATTTCTGATAAGTTAAATGAACTTGCTCCTGTTCTTGTAATAGATGCACCACTATTTGGTCCATCCTGTGGAAAACTTACATCTGTTCCTGGAGCAACTGTCGCTGCATTATCAGGTGGCATTAATGCATAAAAATCTGCATAATTAAGTGCTGTTCCTGAGGGACCAGCAGGACCTGTTGCTCCTGTTGGACCTACTTCACCTTGTATACCTTGAAGTCCCTGAGGACCTGTTGGACCTGTTGGACCTATTTCACCTTGAATACCTTGAAGTCCCTGAGGACCTGTTGCTCCTGTTGGACCTATTTCACCTTGTATACCTTGAAGTCCCTGAGGGCCTGTTGGGCCTGTTGGACCACCAGGAGTTCCCGAAGGCCCAGTTGGACCCATTGGACCTGTTGGACCTATAACATAACAGTTTCTATGACAAGGATTACATTTTGTATCATGACATTTGTATTTATTAATATTATTTTTATCTATTTCATTATTATAATTTTTAACATTTTCGTTCGTTGTTGAAAAAAATCTCTGATTCATATTAACCTCCCTCGTATATAGTTATTTATAAATTATCTATAGTATTATATTGAAAAATAATTATTAAAAATAATAAAAAGGTACAAATTGTTATAAAAAATATAAAAAAGGTTTAACATATATAGTTCATTTGTTGACAAAATAGGATTATTAACATATAATAACAATTGTTATATAACAATTGTTATTAAGGAGGAAATTATGCCGCCAATACAAAAAATATCTAAAGAAATGATATTAAATAGTGGAATAGAAATTGTACGAGGTGAGGGAATAGAAAACTTAAATGTAAGGAATATTGCGAAAAAATTAAATTGTTCAACTCAACCAATAATGTATCATTATAAAAACATGGATTTACTGAAAGAAGAATTATATAGTTTAACTGATAACTATCATTCAGAGTTTCTTAAAAAAGGAAATAATCAAAATAATCCATTATTAAATATTGGTTTACAATATATAAAATTTGCATCAGAAGAAAGTAATTTGTTTAAGTTTCTTTTCCAAAGTAATAAGTTTGCCAATTCTAACTTTGAACAGTTAACTAATTGTGATGGGGTTGAATTTATTTTAAATGAAATACAAAGGGAAGCAAATATAACAAAAGTAAAAGCAAAAGAGCTATTTGAAAATATATTTATTTCGGCACACGGTATAGCTAGTTTAATTGCAAACAACTCAATGAAATATGATGAAATATATTGTATTAAAATACTTAAAAGTGCATTTTTGGGAAGTTTAATAAAAATAAAAGATATTAAGGAGGAATAAAATATGAAAAAAATAAATAAATTTGTACTTATCTCAATTATACTTATGGTTATTTTTTCCTTAACAAATCTAGTTAAAATAGAATTTGAAGGAGAAATAATAAAATTAGCATCTCTTACACTAATTATAGGAATTGTGGCATTCTTTGTTACAGGAAAGTCAAATAAGAATAAAGAATTAAATATTAAAACTGTTCCTACTTTATTAAAAGATAAAAGAGTTATTATGCTAGTTTTAATGCCAGTAGTAATGAATATACTTTGCTTTTTAATTGCTAAATTATTTGTGCCAGAGTTTATTGAGCATCTTAAGGTTAGAACAGATTTTCTTACTTTAAATAAAGTACCTATATTGATTGTTGAACTTATTATATCTGCGTTAGGTGAAGAAATTGCATGGAGGGGTTTTTTTCAAAAACAAGTTTCAAAAGTAATTTCCTTTTTACCATCACTTATTATTTCAGCAGTATTATTTTCAATATGTCATTATACAGAAGGAAGTTTAATTGTTGTATTATATGATTTATTATTTATTTTTATAAATGCGATATTTTATGGAGCTGTTTTTCACAAAACAGATAATGCATACGTAAGTACATTAGCACATTTTCTTGCTAATCTACTAGGAACAATAGCAATAATATTTTTATAGTAACGTATAGTATAGGTAATAAATTTAACTTACAATAATATATATTAAAATTGGGGGAGTTTTTATATATTTGTAAAGTATTTATTTCTGTGGTATATTTATTACAAGAGTGATAAATTATGATAGAAGAATTATATAATGATTATTATAAGTATGCGGATTTTTATGATATATTTAATAAGTATCGTAATTATGAAAGGGAAACTAGATTTCTTTTGAATATGTTAAAGAATAAAAAGAGAATTTTAGATTTAGGTTGTGGGACAGGTACACATTTAAATATTTTAGAAAATTTAGGTTATATTGTTGAGGGTATTGATTTAAGCGAAAAAATGGTTTTACTTGCTAAAGAAAAGGTAAAGGGGCCTATACATAAGGCTAATATATTGGATTATAAAATAGATGAAAAATATGATGGAATAATTGCCATGCACTTTGTATTTAATCACTTAAAGGGTTATGATGAATTTGAAAAGGCACTCCAAAATTCACTTGATCATTTAAATAGTAAAGGTATAATGATCATAGATTTAGATAATAGAAGAGTAAGCGGTGATGTATACGATAAAGTAGATGGAAATAAGAGACATTTAGAATGTTTTTATAGTGATAACTATAGCATTCAGATAAGAACTAGTTTTTTTACTATTGGTTTAAAAGAATTTATATTTGAACATGAATATTTTATATATGAAAAAGAAAAGTTGGAAGAAATATTAGATAAATATGATATTACATATGTAATGTTAACAAATTTTTTAAAAATGAGAGCAAATAAAAATTCAGAAAGGATACATATAGTAATAAAGAAGAATTAATATGAAAAAATATATAGTAAAAGAAAATACAATATTATTTGAATTTTTAAAATCAAATCTTAGTAACTTGTCTAAAAATAGTATTAAAAATTTACTACATAATAATCTAGTTTATGTAAATGATAAGTGTATAACAAAGTATGATTATTTATTAAAACTTAATGATAGAGTGGTTATTAAAAAATCAAATGATATAGATATAATTTACGAAGACAAAAATATCATAGTAATTAATAAACCGTGTGGGCTTTTAACGATATCAACTGATAAAGAAAAAGTAAAAACCTTATATCATTTAGTTTATGAATATGTAAAGAAAATAAATAAAAATAATAAAATATTTATTGTTCATAGGCTTGATAAAGATACATCAGGGATTGTAATGTTTGCCAAAAGTGAAAAGATTAAGAATATGTATCAAGATAATTGGAATGAAATAGTTAAAGAAAGAAGATACTATGCAATTATAAACGGAAAAATGAATAAAAAAGAGGGTACTATTAAAAGTTATCTAAAAGAAAATAATAATCATATTGTTTATTCAGTTAAAAATAAAAATGAAGGCAAACTAGCTATTACCGATTATAAGGTATTAAAAGAAAACCATAATCAATCACTTTTAGATATTAATATTAAAACAGGAAGAAAGAACCAAATAAGGGTACATATGAGAGAAAATAATACACCCATATTAGGTGATTCGAAATATGGTATAAAGGAAAAAAGTACAAAAAGAATGTATTTACATGCATATAAGTTAGAGCTAATGGATCCAATAACAAAAAAGATTATTATATTTGAAACTGGAATACCAAATGAATTTAACATTTTATATAAAGATCTAAATTAGATATAAAAAATCTAATTTTTTTTATTTGATATAGGGGAAGATTAAAATAAAAAGAGAATAATTATAAAGAAAGGTGAAATATGCCTAGGACATATTTACAAGAAGAAAAACAAAAGTAGTAACAGAACATATATTTTAGTATTTAAAGCAGTAATGGTAAGTGAAAGAGAATATTTAGCGGATATAGTAAGTGGAATATCAGGAATAGATAAAAATTTGATAAAAATATATGCAAGTATAAAAATAGATGAAATTATAAATAATTAATATAAATAAAATTAAGTGTTAAATTAATGCTTTTTTTGTATTTTATTATAATTTATGTAAATAATAATTACTAGGTGATGATAATGAATGTATTAATAACAGGTGCAGCTTCTGGAATAGGTTATAATGTGGGTTTAAGACTTGCAAAAATGGGGTATCATGTATTTCTAACTACTGAAGATGATAAACAACTTGAAGTATTAAGGGAGAAAATAGATGAACTAGATAATATAGGCACATTTAGATTAAACGTTGAGAAAAAGGAAGATATTGAATTACTTAGAGATTTTGATGTAGATGTACTTATATCTAATGCAGCAATAGGACAAGGTGGAAGTTTGATTGACGTTGAAATGGAAAAGATAAAGGAGTGCTTTAATGTAAATGTATTTTCTAACATTTCTATTATGAAAATAGTACTTGAAAATATGATAAAAAAAGGTAGTGGAAAAGTAATAATAATGTCCTCTATGATTTCAAATATTGCTATTCCTTTCTTTGGAATATATGCATCAACTAAAGCAAGTTTATCAATGCTTGGAGGGTGTTTAAGAAAAGAACTAAAATATATTAATAATAATATAAAATTAGCAATTATAGAACCTGGAATATATAAGACAGGGTTTAATAGAGTTATGATTGAAAATGGTTACACATCTAAGTATTATAAATTCAATGAATCTGTAGAAAATTTGGAAAAAGAAATATTAAATTTTGTCGGTTCTAATAATCTAAATTCGATATCTAATAAAATAATAGAGGCAGTAGAAAGTGATAATCCAAAATGTATTTATAGAGCTCCATTTATACAAAATTTACTTATAAAATTGTATATTAAGTTTATAAAAAAATAAAAATAACAGGTAATTAATTTTAAATGTCAACAAAATGTAAAAAGTTACTTATTAGGTAACTTTTTTTCTCCCTTTTATTGACAAATAACCCTGGGGGGGGGGTATTCTCTAGATAATAGATAGGAGAAAATTAAATATGAGAAGAAAAAGGTACATGACTAAAAAAAGAAAATTAAAAAGAAAAAGACTAGCACTATTATCAGTATTAAGTATATCAATGATAGGATTAGGTGCAGGGGTATTATTTTTAGATAATAATAGTAACTTAATAGGGAGATTAGGGGCAAATGCTTCTTGTTCGGGATTAACGGGGAATGCATTAACACAATGTCAAAGGAATCAATCATCATCAAGCAGTTCATCAAATACAAATGCTGTAAATGTATATTTATCCCAATCATCTGTAACATTGGGAGTATCGGATTCAAAAACGATATCTGTAAAGGCCTCAAAAAATAATATTATTTTAAATTATGTTAATTGTAAAAAAACAAGTGGAAGTGCAAGAATTCATGTAGAAAATGGGACAGGTTCTGTTAGGTTATATACTGAACCAGTAGTTGGCGACTCAAAAATAAACGAAACAGCAAATTTTACCTGTACAATTGGTTATTATCCAGATAATGGTAATGGAGCATATTCAAGTAAAAGTGTCAATTTAAGTGCCAGAATAAAAAATTATAATGATTCATCAAACAAAAATAATGTAGATGGAACTAATTCAGCCAAGTTAGAATGCGAAAAAAAAGGAGGAACATACAAAAGAAATAGTGCAGGAAAATATCAATGTGTAAAACAATCAACAACAACAAAACCATCAACAAACAACAAAAATAATGTAGATGGAACTGATTCAGCAAGGACAGAATGCATAAAATTAGGTGGAACATACAAAAGAAATAGTGCAGGAAAATACCAATGTGTAAAAACATCAACAAACAACAATAATAACAACGTAAATAAAAATTCAAGTAATACAAATAATAGTAGCTCATCATCAAATAGTAGCGCTAATAACAATACAACAATAAAAGAAAA